>NZ_CAADGZ010000030.1:0-34202 GCF_900696675.1 uncultured Candidatus Kuenenia sp.
ATAGAAAAAATACCATGTAGCCCCGTCAGGGGCGGTCTGTTTGTAGCGCAATAAAATTCAATAAGGTAAATAGCTCCGTAGGAGCGGCCTGTCCGTATTCAGGCAGACCTGTTTAATATGGATTTACAAGAGACAGGTCGCTCCTAATTGCAGAGACAGGTTTCAAACCTGTCTCTACGATCTGTTATAATATTCTGTTTTGCTACAAACAGGCTGCTCCTACGGAGTTTATAGGTAATACATTTTTCAAAAAACCAAAGCGTTACGATTGAAATTACTATACATTTAAGCAGGGGCGAAGCATTTGCCAGTTTTGGGTTTGAGCGCATTTATGACAATTTATAGCAAATGCTTCGCCCCTACAATATTTCTATGCCTTCTTCCAGCTCCTCTTTCCTGTAAAGCGCCGAATATTCCCCGTTCATTTTTATAAGCTCTGCATGTGTGCCATTCTCAACAATCATGCCCTCTTTCATAACAACAATTACATCAAAATCCCTGATAGCCGGTAATCTGTGTGTAACAATAATGAGTGTTTTGCCGGGAAATTTTGTCGCTATGTTGTGCAGAATAAAATGCTCCCCCTGAACATCCACCGCAGAGAGGCAATCATCCATAATAATAATGTCCGGATTTACCGCCAGCGCACGCGCAATGGTTAATCTTTGTTTCTGCCCGCCCGACAAATTAACTCCGCGTTCGCCTAAATAACTTTCATACTGCTCGGGTAGTTTTTGGATTTCTGCCTCCAGTTTTACCATACGGGCAAGTTCTCTCACTTTTTCACCCGTTTCCTCCCCTGCATTGCCAAACAAAATGGCATCTGCAATTCGTTCAGAAAACAGAAATGCCTCCTGAGGAACAAAACCAATACACCTGCGCAACAATGTAACATCCATAGCATTGATATCCATCCCGTCTATAAATACCGTACCGTCTTTTACTGATAGTATCCGGGGCAAAAGGCTTAACAACGTTGTTTTACCGCTGCCGATAGACCCTACAATTGCCACACGTTGCCCAGCGCGTATTTTAAGGTGTATGCCCTTTAATATCCATTTATCCTGTTTATAATATTGAAAATGTACGTCCCTGAACTCAATATCTCCTTTCAAAGTTACTTTTTTACTTGTTACAGAATGTTTGTCGATCTCAGGCTTTTCCTCCATCACTTCATCAATACGTTTCATAGACGCATTACCGCGCTGCAATAATGAGACACACCAACCTACAGCCGTCATAGGCCAAATCATCATTGATATGTAACTTTGAAAAGCGACCAGGGTGCCAAGCGTAATATCGCCTTGAATGACCATTCTTCCGCCAATACAAAGCAGCATGATTATTCCCAAATAAGTAATATACTCAAAGGCTGGACCCAAAAGAGACTGCGGAATGGCAAGCTTAAGATTCTTCTTTACAAAATCTTCTGACAATTCCCGTAAAGCCGCTTCTTCCTGTTGAGAAATGTTAAAAGACTTTACCACACGGATACCGGAAATGCTCTCCCGTACCTTTTCGCTGATCCTTGAAAATTGTTCCTGGACACTACAAAACTGGCGGTCAATAACATTCCTGATTTTATAAGCAATAAAAGGCGTTAAGGGCATCAATATACAGGTAAATAATGATAGTTTGGGGGACAACCAGATAATAATCGGAGGAATAACTATAAAATACAACAAGGCGTCAAGCCCGATTAATAATCCAGGCCCAACTGCCATACGGATAGCATTCATATCGTTTGTAGCCCTGGACATCAGATCGCCAGTTTTATATTTCTGGAAAAAACGCTGTGATTGTGTTTCTATATGCTTAAAAAAAGCCATACGGAGGTCATGCTCGCACCGAAAAGACGTTCCTATGAAATATATCCGCCACACATAGCGGCATGCCCCCTGGAAAAATGTCGCCAGTAGAAATAAGCCGATATAATATGCAATGCCTCGCATGTTACTGTCACCGGAAAGCATATCTATGGTTTTTTTTATAATAAGTGGGGGAAATATATTAATAATATCCACAGTAATGAGCGAGATTGCCCCAATAATAAAATAGCGCCGGTATTTCTTTACAAATACCCTGTAAACAATGCTTCTTTGCCAAAGTTTTTTCAATTTTTTCATAAAACGTATTAACATTGAAATTCCTAAACGCTAACATAATTGAGAATAAAAACTTCATTTTAGAGAAGAAGTCTTGTACAAACAATGATAAACAGCATTTTCACCGTAACTATTCAGCGTAAATGATACACAGATCTGTGGCGCAGGCATCTTGCCTGTGCGAAACGCACCTAAAAATGCTGTTGCTTAATGGTGTTAGAATGATAAAATTCAACCTTTAATTCAAAAGAATAAAATATCCATGACCTTCGGTCGCAAAGGAGTGAAATAATATGTCTACAGATAATCCTGCTTCCGGGATTGATTTTATAAGGGAAATTATTGCGGAAGATATAAAAACGAATAAACACGGCGGTAGGGTGGTTACACGTTTTCCGCCGGAACCAAACGGATACCTGCACATCGGGCATGCAAAATCAATTTGTCTTAACTTTGGTATTGCCCTGGAAAATAAAGGTGGTGTATGTCACCTGCGGTTTGATGATACAAACCCTTGCAAGGAGGAAATTGAATATGTTGAGTCAATTAAAAACGATGTACATTGGTTGGGCTTTGACTGGGGAACGCATCTTTATTACACATCCGATTATTTTGAAAAGCTGTATGAGTATGCGGTACAGTTGATACGGCTAGGCAAGGCCTATGTATGCAGTCTAAGCGCTGACGAGATAAGAGAGCACCGAGGCACCTTGACTCAACCGGGAAAGGATAGCCCCTATCGCATACGAACCATAGAAGAAAATCTTGATTTATTTACACGCATGAGCAAAGGAGAGTTTGCGGATGGCGCTCATGTGCTTCGCGCAAAAATTGATATGTCCTCTCCCAATTTAAACATGAGAGATCCTGCTATCTATCGTATCCGGCGTACAAAGCATCACAGGACCGGCGATACATGGTGTATTTATCCGATGTACGACTTTGCCCACTGCCTTTCCGATTCCATTGAAGGGATCACGCATTCCATATGCACAACAGAATTTGAAAACCATCGCCCCCTGTATGATTGGATACTCGACACGTTAGGGGTGGAATGCCATCCGCAACAAATAGAGTTTGCACGCCTCAACCTCAGCTATACCGTGATGAGCAAGAGAAAATTACTTGAACTGGTAGAGGAAAAACAGGTAGGCGGGTGGGACGACCCAAGAATGCCTACTATTTCAGGCATGCGAAGGAGGGGATATACACCGGAAGCAATACGCAATTTTTGCGAACGAATTGGAGTGGCAAAGAGAGAGAGCATGGTTGATATCGCACTGCTGGAACACTTTGTCCGCGAAGATCTTAATAAACATGCTCTCCGGGTAATGGCGGTATTGCGCCCGCTTAAGGTAGTCATTGTTAATTACCCCGAGGGTCATGTGGAAGAATTGGAGTGTATAAACAACCCGGAAGACCCAAATATGGGGACACGAAAGGCGCCTTTTTCCAGGGTTTTATATATAGAACAGGATGATTTCTGTGAAGAACCGCCCAAAAAATTCTTTCGCCTTGCCCCCGGGCGTGAAGTCCGTTTACGCTACGCCTATTTCATTACCTGTATAAAGGCAATAAAAGACGAAGTAACCGGCGAAATCAAAGAATTGCACTGCACCTATGATCAGGAAACACGGGGCGGTTCCGCACCGGATGGCCGTAAAGTCAAGAGCACAATACATTGGGTTTCTGCCGAACATTCAATTGAAGCAGAAGTGCGTTTGTACGACCATTTATTCATAAAGGAATCTCCATGCGGAGAAAAAGATGAAACTGATTTTAAAAAGTTTCTAAACCCAAATTCCCTGGAAATAATAGCTAAATGCCGTGTAGAACCTGGACTGGCAGATGCTAAACCCGGGAGCCGTTACCAATTTGAGCGCATAGGTTATTTTTGCGTTGATGCAAAAGACACCGCCAGTAAAAAACCTGTTTTTAACAGAACGGCGCTACTGCGTGATACATGGGCAAAGGAGCAAAAGGCCGAAGGGAAATGACAAAAACTGGCAAATGCTTCGCCCCTACTTTTTCAAAAAACTAAAATTGTTGTAACACTTTAGTTCTATGAAAAAAAACGCTCGTTCCCAAGCTCCGGCTTGGGAACGGGATTGTTTGAGAAGCTCCAGCTTCGAATGGAAAAGAGAATGGGCCCATGTCAGCTTGTACTTTTCAGTATGTTATCAAGATATTTGGAGTCCTATTTTGAGCCGAATAATTCTTGCTAAATGGAAGCGAGAGCTTCCAATACCATTGCGTTCCCAAGTAGCGGCAAGGCATGCTTTGCCGCTACTTGGGAACGAGCATTTTTGTTTTTTCAAAAAACTAAAGTGTTACAAATTGTTACGGTTTTGTTCCTTGGAATTTGTTTCGTATTTCGTGCTTCGTATTTTTTATCTCGTGCTTGTTTGGTGCTGGCTATGCCAGCTTAGGCGCTAAGTAAGCACAGGCATTGTTAATTTTGTAGTAATTGTATGGAAATTTCAAAGTTGCCTAATTTGCCCTTTGATTTATCAGGAAAACACTCCCTTTAACGGCTTTGGCCTTCTTTTTCATTTCAGCCGCAACCGTGCTTATTTCAAGAAGTGATTGAAATCGCGAGTTCTCTTTTGATTCAACAACTGCGAGCGATACGGACATCAACGGGAACCTGCATTTTAGATTATTCCTGTCCAGGGTTTCGATGCAGCCGTTTTTCACGTCAATCTCTGCGTACAGCTTGGGTACCATGGCGTCAAATTCACGGATAAATCTGGCGCACAAGTCTTGTGCTTCCTCCGTGTGAATAATAGCGATAAAATCGTCTCCTCCAATGTGTCCAACATAGCCGATTCTTGAAACGCTAAATATCTCCATAATCAAATATGCCGTTTTTTTGAGTACTTCGTCACCCTTGCAAAATCCATAATAGTCGTTATAGGCCTTAAAAAAATCCAGGTCAAAATACACACAGGCAAAATCCTGACCGGCTCTTATCTGTTTTTCAACAAATACCTTTATGGAATCGTTTCCAGGGAGCCCCGTCAGCGGGTTGGCCTGGCTTGCATGTTTTATTTTTAAGGTGGTCATCTTCTCAAGTAGGGCATGAACCGTGGAGACGCCATAATATTTATTGTTATTGGTAATAATAAATATATCGTATAGCATGGAAAAATCTCTAGAGAGCACCTGTTTTGCAACTGAATCAATATCCTCGCTTACATCAACGGTTAAGAACGTTGTTCCCATTAAGTATGAAACAGGACGTTTATAAAAAAGATCATAGCCGAACTTTTTACTCAACTGAGAGAAAAGGTTGGTTTTCATGACAAGCCCCGCTGGAATTCCATTATTCACAATTGGTATGCCAAGCATTTCTGGGTTCTGATTAAATGTTTCTACCAATTTTCCAATCTGCGTGTCGCAATGAAAGGCAGGTACATTCAAAGACGCTATGTTTTCAATTCTCGATTCATCAGAAAAGACTTCTCCGCCATTGACATGCTGCTGTAAAATGATTTTGTTTTTAACGTAGCCTGAAACTAGTTGTAGTGTTGATGATGGTTTGCCGAAAAGGTAGCCTTGTCCCCAATCAATCCCAAGCATTTTTACGGTGGTAAATTCTTCAAACGTCTCTATGCCTTCCGCTACAATTTTTGAATTCAAGACTCTGTGGCACATATCTACCAGCATTTTTACAATGGCCTGCTTTTTAAATGATTTATCTATGTTTTCAACAAGAAATTTATCAATTTTCACTTTCTGTGGATTTATTTCCGATATCAGCCGCAGGCCAGCACTTCCAGACCCAAGGTCGTCTATAGCTATTGAAAACCCTTGCGATTGATAGTGTGATAACGCCTGGTGGAAAATCTGAGAGTCATTTATGAACGTCCTTTCCGTAATCTCAAGTACAACGTTGTCCATTTCAAACTCAAATTCCTCAATTAATGTCTTTGTCTTTGTCTTTCCTTTATCATGTTTTGAATAGGTTATACATGCCGCGTCTATGTTGATAAATAATTTAATTGGCTTTGTATTCATGCCCAATATTTTAGCGTTCATAATAGCCTTTTCCCTGCACAGCATGTCCAGGTCTTCCAACATCTCAAGTTTTTCGGCTACTTCGAACAGGAATATTGGATTTTCGAACATACTTGCTTCCGGACCTCTGCTTAATGCCTCATACGCAACGACGTTTCCCGTGGCAAGGCAAACAATGGGTTGAAATTTGGTGAAAATCAGCCCCTTCTCAATAATGTTTATGAATTCTTCTTCCAATTCTTTGCTGATATCTGATTTTTTATTTGTTTCGGAAATGAAAGCGATTGCGGCTGTCATAGCGCATACCCCCATTTTTATGAACGGCACGTTCTCGTTTCGCACCAAACTTTAGAAATACGCCTAAAACATCTATTTTTCAAAATATTTAATACGGTTTTACAGTGAAACGGCTCAACATCATAACAGCACGGACAAACTGGGTTTGTCAGTGCTGCCCTTACAATGAATTTTATTGTTCATCTTTAAAGAATCTAATTTGTTTGACTATTTATTCCTACGTTAAAAGACACACTTACCGCTGAGACATAGGGTAAGTTTTTTTAAACCTCCCAATCGCCCTAACGTATCTCCTCCCGTTCGTTAATGCATCGTTATAATCATACCTTTTAAGACAGGGCACACATTCGATGTAATTGTCATGTTGCCGCAGATTAGGCAGGGCAAAGCTTGAGTCAATGCATCGCCCCAATTCTGGCGATTGTCTGACGATCTGAAAGTTGCTCGTAAAGATTTTAAAATCCTTGTCATTCCCGCATTCAGGACAAATAAAAAACGTGTTCATTTTCATAATAGTAGCTCCTTTCCATAAATATAAAATTAAACTCTCTAAACCATTACATTACAAATCATACCTTCGGCAAATTTCTTTTGCACAACTTGTACGACTGTGTGACCGGCTTGAAATTCCTATACTATTAAACAACTCTTATGTAAAGGCAGTATAAAGAACATGTTAATTTTATGTTAAGGTTGCTATGGGTCAGGGGTGTTTTATACCTGGAGAATATTTAACGGAAAATACCCTCATAACGCACAATACTAAGACGAGGACGGCTATCGTACCCAGTTTGTACAGATCGAATTCCTTAAACCAACACGCCATGATTTCCGTAAGCATTACAACAATGACCGTGTCTATAATATAGGTCACCTTTATGCGGCCTTCGGAAAAATACGCCATAGTGGTTTTAAATATCTCCAGTAGGGCAAGGATGGTGAGGGCGTCTATGATAATAACCCGCAGGGCGTGTTCTATGTCCAGGCTAAAGAGGAGCCGCAAATGAAACATCGTAATGACAACACCGCCCAACATGCCGGAAAGTATGACCAGGATGAGGATGCTGAGTATCCATTTTGCCAGCTTTTCATAAAATATCGAAGAATCAAATTCCAGCCATTTTCGCTGTAAATTAGTTTTCATATTTTCTAATTTCAGAATAGTTTCTACCTGCTAAATGCAAGACAGGTACAGAGGTTACACACTAAAGTAGAGGCGAAGCATTTGCCCGTTTTGGGTATGAATGCATTTATGACAATTTACAGCAAATGCTTCGCCCCTACACTCAAGAATGATATTTTAAGACGAAACTATTTGCATAAGATTTCGCCGTGCTTTTGTGTCAAAACTATCGTGGTTTGGCAATACGCTCCACCTGTTCCATGTACTTAAGAACGTCGTCTCGTGGTTTAAGTTGCTGCGCCTTGCGGAGCAGTGGCAGGGCTTCGTCATACTTACCCATTCCTACAAGTAACTGTGCATGGCGCACCCTGGCATCCGCCTCATATTTTTCTATATTGGCCGCCCTTTCGTAATAAAACACTGCCCTTTCAGTGTCTCCGTTACGGTTGCTATGTTGTCCAAGCAAAATCAGCGCCTCGCCATCCAGCGGGTCAAGTCCGACAATCTCCTCCAGCACGCGCGCCTCCTCGCCGCCGGAACCTTCAGCAACGGCCAGCCTTGCACGAAGTTTAAGCAGGTCTTTATTATCTTCAGTGCTGAGCTGTCCGCCATGCAAGGCCTTTATACTATCAAGCAGTTTCCTTGTTTCTTTAATCTCTCCACGAGCAGTCAACGCTTTGGCGGCACGAATGGCGCGCTCAATCTTATACTGTGTACCTTTTCCCATAGCACGAATATAAGCATCTACCGCCATTTCGTATAACCCCTCATTGATATAAACGTCACCCAGCATGTTGAGGCTATCTATGGTAGATTTGCCAATGCGATCGACAAGTTCATAATTTTCAGCAGCCTTAAGCGGCTGGTTAAGCCCGATATAGGCATTTGCCTGCAGCAACCAGAAATCTGCACGGTCGGGATTGCCGGAAATCAGACTATCACAAAGCGAAACAGCCTCTGCATATCTTTCCTGTTTAAAAAGGCTGCGAGCCAGCCCCATTTTCCAGTCAATAGTGGCAGGGTCAAGCAAAACGGCCATGCGAAAAGACGATTCGGCAGAAAGGTGATTTTCCACAGATGAATATGCAAAGCCCAGCAGCCCGTATGTTAATGAATCGCTTCCGCCGAGTTCAATCACACGGGTAAGCGCAGGCAGTGCTTTTTCGAACTCGCTCATGCGCACATATATAAGGCCTAGATTGCGCCATGCACGGCGAAATTTCGGATATTTTTCCACGGCAATCTGATATATCCCTGCAGCCTGGTCAATCTTTTCCTGTTGAAATAGTATGTTAGCAAGCATAAAGTCATAAAGTGCATTCGCCTTGTCACCACGGCTCTTTTCCAGCAGGCCGGCAGCCTTGTCCATTTCACCGGAAGACATAAACCCAAGCACCTTCTGCATCCTGTCGCGTTCCTCCATAGTCACGCGCGGCTCAATTTCAGTCTCTGCCATATAGCTTTCGGCAAACCGTTTTTGGAACGACAAATCGTTCCAGATTTTCAGTTCTGATTGACTTAATCCCGAAGCACAGGCCTGCCGTTCTTCAGGGACGGCTATCCATGAAATCAAATAAAATATACCGGCGATGATAAAGATAAGCATACTATTTGTAATCTGCAAAAATAATCTTTTCATAATTACTATCCTTTCGGGAAACTGATGGGAACACGCATGCGAAACCGGACGGCCTTTCCGTTCCGTTTGCCAGGTTCAAATTTCCATTGCTTTACCGCTGCAAGCGCGGGCTTTTCAAATACAGGATCAGTAGAACGCTGCACCATGGGGTCTTCAACACGTCCATTCTGATTAACAATAAAAAGTATGTAGACCGTTCCCGGCGTCTTTTTTCTTACTTGTTTGTCAATGACAGGCCCCGGCTGATAGACAACACGCGGCTTCTGGTCAAGATCCGCCATTGAAAACAACGCGTCAAGATTTTCGTCCCCTGCGCCTGCGGCAACGGTATTTAGTTTTACGGCAAAGTCACCGGACAGCCAGCCTTCGTTTAAACCCGGATTAAGGGCCAATTCAAGCTGCGAAAGGTCTAGCGGTGGCGATTCGTCCATAAGTTCAGGCGGAGGTTCTTCAGGTTCCGGCTCTTTTTCAGGTTCTTCTTCCGGAGGTGGCGGGGGTGGAGGTACATAAGCCGTATCTATATCCCGCACCGCCATATCAGCCCGGGGAGGTTTGCTTATCGTCTGCATTAGCGGCAATATTAGAAAAAAAAGAAACGTCAACCCCGCTGCGGCAGAAACAACCCTTATGTAATGAGATATATGGCCCGAAGTAGAACTCGTTTTATAATCTTTCACTCTATTTATGCTCAACTTTTAGACTGACGGGAAGCAATACTTACCTTGACGGCGCCCGCCAGCTTGGCTTCGTCAATGATACGTACCAGCAGTCCGGACTGCGCTGCGGTATCAGCCTGAATTATTACCGGAACCTCTTCCTTCTGAAGCATGCGTTTCACCAGCGGCTGTACGCCGCTGATGCCGATTTCCCTACCGCCGTAAACTACCGCTCCCTTATCTGTCAGCGCTATCAGTATGCTTGTTTTTTCCAGCCTGACAGAGGATGCAGCCTGAGGCTTATCAACCTCAACCCCTGTCTCTTCAACAAAGGTTGTTGTGACGATAAAGAAGATAAGCAGAATAAAAACACAATCAATCAGCGGCGACATATCTATCCCTGTATCACTATTGTCCTCCGCCACTAAATCACGTAAACGTCCCATAAAGTCCCTTCCTGTTAAAATGGTTTCGCAAGTTTTTTATAAAGTTTCTGTGTAAAAATTGTTTCCAGATGTGCAAGAAAGCTTTTGTACCTTTCGTATTGACGCGACAGGTGATACTGAAAAAAAAGGCCTGGCAGCGCCAACACCAATCCGGTTTCAGTCGTAATCAATGCCTCCGAAATCCCTTGTGCAACAAGCCCCATAGTTTTTTCACCGCCTGACCCTGTAGCAAGGGCGCTAAATGTCGTAAGCATACCGGTTACCGTCCCAAGAAGACCTAAAAGCGGTGATACGCCTATACATATTCTCATAACGAGCAAATCCCTTCCTAACGGGGCAATCTCCGTTGTATGGAGTTCCTGAAACAGAACGATCGCATGTTTTACCGAATTGCCGCCTGCAACAAAATCGAGCAGCGCTCCGATATGCCCTTTTCTTTCTTCAGGATGATTTATCCAGTGGCTCCATACCTTTTCAGGAACGCGGCGAAAGCCCTTTTCGTTCAGTTTAAAGTGCATATGCGCTCCAAGTCCAAACAGTACCAGGGCGTTTGCCGCAAGGGCAATCATGCTCCATCCTCCGGAAAGCCATAGGGATAATGCCTGTTCCCATAGGGTTTTTAAATGTTCGGTCAGTACATTCATTGTATATACCTTTTTATCAATTATCACTCATTGCTAAATAACTATCTTCTTCTTTCATTTTAACGCGTTCATAAGGTGTCTTATTCACCTGATTGATAAAGGCAGCAGCGGCTTTTTGCATCTGATCAACAACACTGCGCGCCTTGCGTGAAAGAAAGGCATGCAGCAGCAATGACGGAATTGCTACAATCAAGCCAAATTTGGTGGTAATCAGAGCCTCTGAAATACCGCCGGAAAGGGTTTTAACGTCTCCCGAACCAAATACGGTAATCAGTTTAAAGGTGTTTATAATGCCGGTTACCGTCCCCAACAGACCAAGCAAAGGAGCTGAAGATGCACTGATGGCAATGAATGGCAACAGGCTCTGAAGTTTCAGGCGTGTGGCAAGTATCGTTTCGTACATGACCTCTTCAATCAGTTCGCTTTTTTCTTTAACATGTTCAACTCCGGCTGAGAGCATTTTTCCGACAGGCCCTTTGATGGCTTCAGCCGCCTGCATGGCTGCGTTTTTATCGTGCCGCGCAATGGCATTGATAAATACACCTATATCTTTTGAAGACGGATTGCGCAGAAAGGCTAAACCAACGAATTTGTAACTGGCCATTAAAAGCGCAGCCCCCGCCAGTGCAAAAATGGGAACCATGACCACCCCTCCCTTGCGTATATGCTCCCAAAATGTTTCTTTGGTAGCTTCAATTTTGTGAGCATTGCCAAGTGTCGGATCGATCGGAAAATATCCATGGAAATTTGATACAACCTGTGCCGCCGCAACGGCGTCGCTGTTACTTGCAAAGCTGATAATTGAGGGTTCAAGCGAGCCGAGGCGCTGTTCCGCAGTGCCTACATTATTTCCATCTTTTGAGCGAAAAATCGCAACCGGCCCAACGAGAGCAAAATCACCATGTCTTACCAATCCGTCGGTATCAACCGCGTTGCCTTCAAAACATGAACCGCCAAGCGCATCTTCCAGACGTGTTATAGATACAGACACTAATGCCGCCTGCGCCTTAAATATCTCATCTTTTGAGAGATTGTTGTTTTCGGCAGCAAGCCTGGCCTTTTCAATTATTTCCCCATAGCGCTGGATTTCTGCGATGTGCAGCCTTGTTTCAAAATTTCTTACGTATTCTCCCATCAGGTTGGAAAGATACGTGGCCTCTTCATGGCGCGATTTAATTTCATTTCTCAGGTTGCTAAGGTCAAGCGTATGGCTGTCAAGCATACGTGAAGTCTTTTGATAATCCATACGTACATTGACGAGTTCACCTTCAAGGTCGTTAAGCTTGCGGTTAAGCGGGATTTTTTCATCTGCTATCAATTCACGTAAGGCGCTGAGTTCCGCCAGGCCTTCCTCAAGCTGCCCCTGCACCATTACTTCAGCACGGGCAAAGGAGCCTTCAACATTCTTTTGCTTATCATCAGCAAATGCATACCCCCAAAAAATAGTAAGCAGCATTACAATACCGATACAATTAATTGTCTTCATAATACCCTCATTTCCGTTTATTGAATTTCTATGGGCAATTGCACAAATGCCGCTGCGGTTTCATTTTTCAAAATTGCTATCGCTTTGGCAATAGCAGCGGCATGTTCATTGGCAGGCCTCCAAATCCAGCCGTCTTGTGAAGCAATCCCTAATCCTGCCTTGTCGCAATTACCGTTAACAAAATATGATTGGCCTATTCCAATATAAAGAGATGTCGCTTCAACATGGTTTCCGTCCGGCAGGCCATGCACTTCACTTACAACGGAGATCTCGCCGTTAAATTTGTTTACTTCGTTTAGTATTCCAATGATATTTTGAAAACGTTCTCCCAAAGATAGTTTTGTATCTTCCTGGTTCTCTGAAAGCCTCTGGCTGAGCGGTTTCACACGTCCTCTAATAGGGTCGGGCAGTTTTTTTAAGAGTTCCCTTGTTCTGGTTTCAAGTTCTATCACGGTAGCGCTCAAAGTTGTAGATGCTTTTTTAAGTTTTTCATTTTCTTCAAGCATTTCGGCTCTTTTTTTATCCGCCTCCGTTATACTTGCTTCGATCTCACTGTTTTTTTTACGCACGGTCTCAATTTCGCGTCCCAGCAGTTCTATCCGCTCAGAAAGCATTTCCTTCGCAAGCTCAAATTCCAGTTTCTCTTTTGAAATAATGCGACGGGTTTCAACCCATTTTTCTAGCGCCGCCCGTGCGCTATCCACACTGCCGTTAGCCGTTTCGAATGGTATTGTTATAAAGGCAAACATGAAAAAAGCAATGAGCAGCAATGCGACTGTGGGTAGCCGGCAACGCATTTTCACTAATACACCTCCAGTGGTTTTTACTCTCCGGCATTTATATATTTTTTTGTTTTTCATAATTTATTCATCCTCTTTTAATAAAATACTGATATTTTTGTAATTTTTTAAGCAAACAAACATTGCCATTTCCATGCATTTAATGTAGAGACGCATGCAGTGCGTCTCTGCTAAAATAATGTCTTACCATGTACCGCTTATATAAATTGAAAAATCTATCCCCTTCGTATAGGAGGTTCTGACCTCGTCATTTCCTAAATAACCCGGCGGCCTATATACCTCTTCAATTTCAGGGTTAAGCAGGTTTTTCGCCTTAAACGTTATGTTAAAGTGTTTCCCGATATTTTTTGAAGCGCTGAAATTAAGCGTGCCGTATTCCGTTGCATAGACGTCCGGCACATAGTTTCCGTTTACATTTCCCGCACCGGCCACCAGCGTATCTCCTTTCACCGTATAAAAAAGCCCTATTTGCGTACCAATGCGTTCAATATCATACATTGTGTAAATATTGTACAGATATTCAGGTGCATTCATCATATTGCGGCTGGTCGTTTCCACCCCGGCATCGGCAAGCCGTGTTCGTTCGCTCTCAGGAAGCGTCACTTCCGAGTCAATAAACGTTGCGTTGCCTCCTATCGAAATACCCTTCAGCACATCCCAGAAATAGCCCAGATGCTGTCGTGTCTCTACTTCAAAACCGGTCAATTTCCCTTCAGGAAAATTCAGCGGGGTCGTAAATGAAAAAGCGTTCACCAGGTCCTGCACGTATTCAATGGGGTCTTCGATGTCTTTGTGGAACCAGGAAACTGATACCAAGCCGCCATGATAAGGAGTGTAGTCGAGCCGTAGGTCGTAATTTTTTAGTGCACTCATTTGCAGTGCGTTATTTCCGATAAAAACATCGTCGCCCAGAAATTCCTGCTGTTGAATCGGAGTGAGTTCCTTAAAAGTCGGACGCGCCACGGTTTCACTAAATGAACTGCGCAATGTGATCTTGCTAAAGGGTCTCAATACAAATCCGAGTGAAGGCAACACATCATACTGACGATACGCGACGTCCGCATCTCCTGGAAGCAGGTCAACGTATAGACGATTCCCGTTTTCATCGGTAGTAACCCATTTAGCGTCTTTTTCAGGGTCATTTATTACGTTCAGTTTCGTTGTTTCATAGCGTGCTCCACCAATCACATTGAGAAATGAGCAGAGGGGTAAGTCCGCCATGTAGTACCATGCCGAAATCTTCTGTTCTCCCTCGTAGTCGACATCAACAAAGGGAGGGCCGTCTTTCATTGTAGGGCCGCCCAGATCAAGGAATTCGTCGCTATAAGAATAGTCATCCCATGATCCTTCATACGTTGGAATAGCGCTATCCCCAGTTTGCCGGTAATTGCCATATGAATCCTGATCATACTTACGATCTACCTTATCCGTGAAAAGCCCTAATTTCACATATCCTTTATCTCCGCTCCATTGCTCAAAAGGGAATTTCAGATTTAAAAAATACTGGTTACTTTTTTCCGAAATATCGGTCCATGTCCGTGATGCATTTCCCAGCAGGAAGTTTGCAGCAGGCGTGTATGGGCCATAATAAGCGGGTTTGTATTCCGGATCGATTCCATAAACCGGAGACCCTTCATCATACGATTCTGCATACCATGCAGAACCAAATTGCCGTTTGTCAGGTTCATTAAGACCTGAAAAACTCATGGCAACTGTCCAGTCGATTTTAGGAGAGAGTATTGTAAAGAAATCATTAATGCCCGCTTCAGAGAACGGCACGGTATGATCTCCTGTAAATTGTAGTGTATCGGTCTCCCTTTCCGTATATTTTAACGTTTCAGTTCTGAGGTAGGGGGCTGCAAACCTATTGTCCGGGTCATTCCCCAGCCCTTTCGGGTCGTTTGGGTCATATCCGGGGAAATAGTATGCCTTGCCCCTGGTATCTTCAGCAAGAATCGACTTGTCCTCCGTAACCTGGGTATGCATATGAAGCGCTTGCAGCGAATGGTTTTTTATTTCCATCCCAATTGCGCTTAAAACACCCCATTGCACTTCTTCAGATGACTCCGTGACATCAAATAGAGAGGTTTTAAAATCTTCTCCAACAGCGGGTATGGGTGGATCGGGTGGGGAGTCGGGGTTTCCGTACTGCGGAGTCAGCCCATCGCCCCTGTATTTGCTGTCAACCCACAAAGCATCATCGATACCATTGTCGAAATGCGAACTGTCCTTCTTATAATAGGAACTGACAAGCCCCCCTACACTGATGCCCTTCCCCAATTCAATTCTTCCCCCGGCGGCCATCGACATTGAATAATCAATTGGCGCTTCGTCTCCGGTAACTCCCATTGAACCGGTAAATACACCGTCCGAAGGGATATCCCTGCTTTTCTTGTCTATCCCCCAGAAATTCACTCCTCCACCCTTGTAGGTGAGGAAATTATCGTTACCTGCCGCCTGCGTGTTATATTCATATCCAGTTTTAAATCTGATTACATTTTTATCAGGAATACCTTTCAGCACCACATTCACAGCGCCACCGGATGCATCGCCCTGTTGATCCGGTGTAAATGTTTTGCTTACCTGAATGCTTTCTATTACTTCCGTAGGAAATTGGTCCAACTGTACGGCACGTTTATCCGGGTCCGCGGTAGGCAGCCGCACGCCGTTCATTTGTGAACTGACATATCTGTCCGGCAGCCCTCGCACGACAGCAAATTTGCCGTCTTGCACCGTAGCGCCCGATACAAGACTCAATGCACTTGCCGCATCAGTCACTCCTGCCTGACGTAGCCATTCTGAACTAATGGAATCCAGAAGTGCCGGGCTTTCAGCACGAAGCTCCATAAGGCCCGCCTCTGTATCTCCTGTACGAATATCCTCAACAATAAACTCTTCCATATCCGTAAACTCTCCCGACAATGAAACTTCAACTTCCGTCATCTTCCCTGGAGAAACCACCACATTTGCCTGCACCTGACGGGTATAACCGCTTTTCGAAAAGATAAGCGTATAGCTGCCTGGAGCTACATGGTCAAACAAATATATTCCTTCGTCTGTAGCAATTATCTTATCTCCCGTTTCTGCAATAGTAACCTGTACAGTAGCCAATGGCGCATCAAACTCCTTGTCATACACAATCCCACGAATTGAGCCTTTCTGTTGAGCGAAAGCAACACCTGCAAATAATAATGACAAGATGATGCTTAAACAGCCACTCCGTTTATTCGTCATTTTTAAACAAATCTACCTTTTCTGCCAGAATTCAAACTAATCATTTTATAGGAGCATTCCTGATTTTTTGTAACAGTTTAGATTTTTGGAAAAACAAAAATGCTCGTTCCCAAGCTCCGGCTTGGGAACGTAATTGCGTTGGAAGCTCTAGCTTCCATTTAGCAAGTAAGCGAAGCTTTGCGTATTATTCGGTTCAAAAGAGGTCTCCAAATATCTTGGGTAACATACTGAAAAGCCTCCAAGCTGACATCATGGGTTCATTCCCTTTTCCATTCGAAGCTGGAGCTTCTCAAACAATCCCGTTCCCAAATCGGAGCTTGGGAACGAGCGGTTTTTTTCATAGGACTAAAGTGTTACAATCTTTTGTAAAAAAACAAAATGTGTGAAGATATACAAAAAATCGGGAATGCACCCCATTTTATTTGCATAAGTACGTTTTATATTTATAGGGTTAAGAAATAATTTATTATTTTATTCACCAGGGATCGCCAAGTCCCTCTTTAATACCGCGTATTCTGCCCCACAATTCAACATCAGGCTCTACACCATGCAGCGCCATAGATAAACAGGCGGCAGATAAATCTTCTGCCCGTGGTCTGGAATTGGGATTTTCAACGCCTTCCTGAATCGCCATCGCATATATTTGAAGCGCTTCCTCTGTGTTACCCATTGCCTGATACGCTTCGGCTAATGGCAGCAACGCTTCTGCCCGGTAGATAGTAATTATTTTTTCTTTCTGCAAATTATAAAAATTAAGGATATCGCCGGCATCTGCCATTGCTTTTTGCCTGTCACCTGCCAAATAACGCAGCCTGGATACCCTGGACATAAGTGAAACATAATGTTCAGGCCGCCATTGTGCTGAATCAATAATCGATTGCGTTTCATTTACCAATTCAAGCGTCTTCGGCTGGTCGGCATGGTCCAGCGCAAATCCTGCCAGTCCCATAAGTAGATCAATGCGCTTAAATACCGGAAGTACTTCCCATGATGCTTTAAGCTTCTCTTCCGCCAGCATACGCCACCCCTTGTTTTCATAAAATCTGTTAAATAATTTAGCGCAAGCCTCCAATGCATTTACGATTGCGTCATAATTTCCAGATTCAATCCATGCATCCAGCGCATCCATTTGTTTCTCAAAATGATCTTCACTGGCAATCATCGCCCGAACGCCAGCAACTTTTCCGGACGCAGCATTTTCTACTCCCGATGCATATTGTGCAGACTTCTCTGTTTCACCAAGCAGCAGGTAAGCATTAGCAATTTTCACTTTTATATGTACTTTGCGCCATTCTTCGGCAGAGGAAGAGACCTGATCTGCAAGGTCAATGTACTGCATCGCTTCGTCAGTGTAACCATTTTTAGCGCAATAAAATGCAACATCACCGTAACCGGAACCGCGGCGCCAGTTGTCAATATGTTCAATAAAACCAATAGCGAGGAAAGGCTGATTCAGCTCAAGACAAGCCGCCGCCGCTTTTTCCTGCATGCGCGACCTATCTTTAATATGTGGCTTAACAGGAATTGCTGACGCCGTTTCAAACGCAAGGACAAGCAATTCTCTTTGGTAAGCAGCCAGGGGTTGGTCCTTTAGCGTCTCTACCAAAAGTGTTGTATGCTGTTCTGCAGCGTTGTCGGTATCGTACCTGCCGCAGCCCAACGTAAATGAGAATAGCAGGAAAACAATCCTTAAGAGGATATATCTTGATCGTATTGTCATTTTATATTAATGGTTTTAAGAAAAAGGGTTCGATGTCCGTTAGCCGGACGTATATCCAGAAAAGTGCGGTAAATACCTTTGTCATTTGCGTCATTAGTTACTCGCCTTATGTAAAACAGGGGAAAACGGACAAAAATAATCTGTCAGCGCCTCCCATTCCTTATGCAACACGAACAACTCTGTGCGGGTTCAGGTTACAAACCTGAACCCACCACAGTATTTAATCCACAACCGTACTTGTTTATTTCTTCACCTTGACCTTCAGTTTTTCTTTCAGGCTGTCTGATTGAAAGGTAATCACCGCTTTACCTTTTTTCTTAGCAGTAACGGTAAATACAGCCTCACCGTTTTCATCTGTCTCTTCACTGTTTGACGATATACTTACACGTTTTTTGCCTGCACGATTTAGCTTCGTTTTAACCGTATTGCCTTCTACGGCATTTCCGTCTTCGTCTGCCAACGTTATGGCCACATCAGCGCTATCACCCTTATTCAGGGTTAGGCTAGACGGCGATACCGTTATCGATTTTACCGGGTTTACGTCAGGATTTTCGTCGTCATCGGAAACGATCATTCCGTATGCGTACGCAGCAGTCCAGCCCTGCATCCAATTATCATCCGCACTGAAAGCGCCCCGATATTGAACAGGTGTGAAAAACCCGTCATTAGGTGCAGTACCCGCACTAACAAGGGCGTCATTAGCGGCACGTGGGTCTACAGATTTTACAGGAAGGACGCCTTTGCCTTCTGAGGAAGTAAAACTTGTACCACGGGTTAAGCTAACAATAGGCATATCCTTATTATCGGTACCGGTAACCACCACGTTGTTCTTTCCGGAATTACTGCCGCCGTTAGTTGTTACGCCGACTGTATCTGCGTCCGTATATGCATCCGCATGAAGGTTCCTGAAGAACACACTGTCTGTGATTTCCGCAAGTTTACCTGACGTCTGGGTTGTATAAAGATTACTGGCGTTATTGGAAGCAGCGGAAGGACATCCGCCACAATCGTTCACAGTGGAAGTAACTGTGTAATCTGTTTCCCACGTCTTTTCCCATGACAACGTGCCGTTGTAACCATAACCATTAGCGCCGTCACCATCATCATTGTCGGCTCTTACAAGTTTTTCGCCCAGATCCATAAATATGCAATTGCGAAACTGCACCCGGGCATTATCTCGCCATGCAGTTCCATGGTCACCATCAAGTGGATTGCCAATAACTGTGGCATTATAAATTACGGATGTAGTAACTGGCTGAGCGTCAGAATCTTCTGCGCCATCCATCTCAAAACAGTTGTCGCCAACACCGGAACCTTGTTTTGCATCGACGCTGTAGCCCTGAACAACAAAAAGAAACTGTGCTTTACCGCGCCAGCCCTGGTCAACGTCAAAACTGTCGTCACCAACGTTCCAGATGCTGGCGTATTTCAGATTAACCGTACCGCCCCAGATTTCAATACCATCATCTACATTGTTCATAATCTCAACATGATCGATATCGGTTTCACGCCCGATACCGCCCAGCGATAAACCGTTGAGCTCATTACCAAGGCCAATCACTCTCCCTGCATATCGTAAGGACAAATAGCTGATGGAACCGCTGTCATCATTGTCATCTGCGCCACCATACAATGAGTAATTAGCATCCGTAAGTCCTTCCATTTGCGCCTCATTTAGCCCTGAAGGATCTTTAGTGTTACTACCCACCTGAAGACCTTTGGAGTGGGAAGCGGATATTACTCCTTCACCCATAATAGTCAGATTCCCCCACTCATTTGCGCCTTCACGCCATGTGCCGGTTTTGGGGTCGCCGCCGCTGGGGTGGCTGGAATCTTTTTCCCATGTAGCCACATCGTCGGTAGAGGTCATTATTACAGGGTTGTCTTCTGTGCCGTTTACGAAGATTTTTGCGCCGCGTGCTACCGCCAGACTGCCTCCAGCGTCTGTAGTGCTGGCAATGACTGTCCCTGCCTCTATCGTAAGACTAGCGCCAGGCAAAACAAAGATTTGGCCTTCTAACCGGTATACGTTGTCAGCAGTCCATGTAGTAGAAGTATCAATATTTTTTGACACTTTTACTGTGGCGGCGCTGGCAGCACTTGTAAAGAAAAGTGTTGTCAACGCTGTCAATACGATCTTTCTCATATTCTTCACGATATATTTCTCCTTTAAATCATAGTTTTATTAATTACTGTTTAGCGCATCAGTATAGCTCCATTATTTTCATACGATTTTCTGTTTCATTCGTGCCTCCTTTCATTATTTTATTATTCGTTTTTGTTCATTTAATATTTAAGTCCACCGATGGCCTGATTTATTGAGCGCCAATCTGCATGAAGCGGATTGTGAGCATCACATACGTGAAAATGTAACTTTTATTTATTAAGAGAATATGAAGGATTTGTTAATTTTGTGTTAAGATTGAAAACGGGATGGATGGGATACAATTACAAAAGGGGTAGCCGTGATTTACCCATCTGTGATTTGTTGTTTACATATTTCATAATAATGTAGCCATTTAAACAATCCGTACATTTGAATCTTTGTCGTACGGAGTTTTTACGAACGGGGGGCATTCCCGATTTTTTGTAACCGTTTATTGGGCCAGGACGACATAACGCTGACAGGGTTCAGAACCCTGTCAGCGTTAACACTACGGCAATATTTCATTAAAACATGGCGGAAGTCTCAAAAAATCAGGAATGCACCCTTATGAACGGGCACACTTCATTAGTTGGTAACAATTTAGCTTTTTGAAAATCCAATATATAAAAAACAATATAACCCCGTTAGGGGTGGTCTGTTTGTAGCTCAATAAAATTCAATAGGGTAAATAGCTCCATAGGAGCGGCCTGTTTATGATTCATAGATAAACAGGCCGCTCCTGATTGTAGAGACAGGTTTCAAACCTGTCTCTACGATCTGTTACAATATCTTATCTTGCTACAAACAGTTCGCTCCTATGGAGCTTATAGATAATACGTTTTTCGAAAACTAAATTGTTACTTTAGTTGTTATTTTATTTCACCTTTACCTTGCTATACGTTATAACACGTGCCTTATTTTATTTAGCTATAATGGGACATTAATTTTGTCTGCTTCTCTTCTATCTGACAGGTAAGCTTGTTAAGGCATTCAACCGCCCTATTGTGCCGCTTTGCAATGGCACTCACCATGTCTTTCACAAATTCCGGAAGTTTTTCGAGTTCCATTTCCAGTGTTTTTGCCTCAGTCATTTTTGTTTCATGGTCTTGCAGTATCTGGAATAAAACAACCAGCCGGCTGTAGATTTCAGCAATAATTGTGAGATTTTTATCCATTGCATACAGATTAGCCTGTACGTCCTTTGGTAATTCATGAAAAAACCTCATAAAGGAATCTCTTCCGATCATTTCCACCATAACTTCACCTTCTGCAACAACGGAAGTAGTTCTCCTTGGTTCTCCGAGAAAACCCGTTTCCCCAAAAATATCCCCTTTGTTTAATGTGCCGATAACCACTTGCCTTCCATCAACTTTTTTCATCATCCTTGCCTTCCCCTCCCTAAGCACAAAAGCAAAGTATGCCCATGTGTCTTCCTCCATAATAAATTCACCGTCTTTTACTTTCTCAATTCTCGAATACATTTTTTCCACAATTTGCCTCCTTTCTGTTTTAATGTTTTTTGACCATCACGGTATAAAAATATATAAAGCGTAGGTGTATATAACGATTTAGTTTTCTCAATATTTTTTTAATGCGGGATTATTCAAGTGTGCCTGGCATATATTTCCCCAAAATGCTTTCCGTATTGCAAACTTTCGTTTGCCGGTCTGAGCTAGCGTGTGGGATTTCGCAATTTATCAATCAACAATATAAGCAACGTACTATGTAATTTCTAAAAAGCATAGTACACGGTAAATATTAAGGGAGTATTAAGGAAATGTTAATATTGTGTTAAACCGCAAGGGGATAATAAGCAGATTTTGTAACGCTTTAGTTTTTTGAGAAATTCCAATAATAGCGGTGTTTGCAGCATAGTGTAGGGGCGAGGCATTTGCTATAAATGGTTCCAGGCGGGTTCAGGTTTGTAACCTGAATCGATGCGTTTATGCGGATAATGGGGCCATGTACTGAGGTAAAACTCCAATGCCTAAATAACAAAATCCGTAACACTTTAGTCTTTTAGAAAACTCCAACAACAATCATTTGTAGTGCGACGAGGTTAGTCGTACTACAAATGATTATTTCCAGTTTCAAAAGACTAAAGTGTTGCCAAAATCCCTGTTTGGAATTTTGAATTTATTTGTCATTTCCTCTGTCAATAGAAGGTGTGATTGAAAGTATAAAACGTTTGGTTCAGGTTACAAATCTGAACCCGTAGAGATGTAGTATAAAGAAATATAGAAAGGGAATATAGGGCCACACCTTGATTTATGATTATAGAGATAAAATTGCTATGCGCGTAACAAAGATTAAATAACTAATCAAGGTGTAGCTACAAATTAACCTGCAAATTAACCTGACAAAAGCAAAAGGGGACATTGTAGATATTAGCCAGCCTTGTCACCTTTATATTTCCTGAAATTATTTATAAGACTTGAAAATGAATCCGGTTTATATTTCTTGAAATCCTCCTCATCAACAAATACATAATCAAAGCGTGCTTTCTTTTGTGAAGCGTTGATATCTTCGCACCATTTTTTTAAACGAGCCATTTTCAGGAGAACATCCGGGTCTTCAATTTAGTTTTTTGAAAAAAAATCGTAACTATTCAGGCACACGTGTAAATGAATGTAACCACAGATTTCTTGGCGCGGCCTTTGGCCGCAACCAAATTCAAAATACGAATATCGAAATACGAAACAAATTCAAATGACAAAAAACCCAATGCTCCAAACTTTACGTAATCCTCATCTAATCAATGCCTTACGGTTATGCATTTTGAAAAACGAGCATAAAAAACAAGAAGTTGATGGATAGTAGTACAGATTAAAAAAATCGTAAATTTCCGGCGAGTTCAGATTACAAACCTGAACCCGCGAATAAAAGTCTTCTCTATCAAGAAGGGATAAGGGGTGTGTTATAAATTACGCGGAATAGTTACAAAAAATCTACCTATAGTATTCGCAGTTCACCCTACACCGTATTATCAAATACACGCCGTACAGAAGATAATACCTCTTCCAGTTCGTAAGGACTTGTTATAATGAAGTCAAATGCTAATAGTTGCCCGTTCTTGTATTTTTCTTTAATATCAGGAATCCCGGCGAGGATGCCAATCTTTGGTTTCTTTTCCACTGTTTCTATAAACTTTATGATATCCCACACAGAGACGTCAGGTAATCCGATATCACAGAGCATAAGGTCAAAGCACTCTTTTGATAACAAATCGATGGCCTTACGTCCCTCGTTAACATATTGAACGATATATCCATTATCAGAAAGAAGGTTTTCCAGAATTTTGCCAATAGCCAGTTCATCTTCTACTAAAAGGATACGATACTTACTCTTTCTTTTTTTACCGGCGTCGTCTTTCGATGAAGGCTGTGGTGGTAACTCTTCTGCCGTTGCAGGGAATTTCAGGGTAAAAGTACTGCCTTTCCCAGGCTGGCTCTGTACTTCTATTGTTCCCCCGTGCCGTTTGACAATACCATACACGACGCTCATTCCCAGTCCCATCCCCTTTTTCTTAGTAGTAAAAAAAGGATCAAATATCTTTGCCTTTACTTCATCAGTCATGCCTGTTCCAGTGTCGGCGATACTGAGAAAAACATAGCCTTCTTTTTCCCATGTGGAAAGTGAAATAGTTCCTCCTTCAGGCATTGCGTCCAGCGCATTCAGGAAAATATTTAATACTACCTCCCTTAATTCCGGGGAATTGCCCTTTATATTCGGCACGTTCTTAAGGCAATCCGTATTCAATTGATATTTTAAGCCTTTACCTTCGGCAATGTTCTTCCACAATGGCTTGGTAAAAACTATTATATTATTGACTAAGCTGTTCATATTAACCTGGATCATTTTCCGGGGGTCGACAGACGTGCTGGTAAACTCTTTCATTCTGCGAACGACTTCAGCGCCGTCTATGCATTGTTCGCGAATAATAGAAAGCGCTTGCAGCAATTTTATCCTGCCCTTGCTTTCTTTTATCAATAGTTGGATATTTGCGTCAATGACTGCGAGGATGTTATTTAATTCATGCGCAATGCCGGAGGCCATCACACCCAACCCTTGCAGTTTTTGCGCATGGAGAAGTTCTGTTTCCATCTTCTTTAAATCGGTTATATCGGTAGAAATACTTCCGATTGCATACATAATGCCGTCAGCCTTGAATATGGGAAATTTGACGGAAATAAAGGTGTGTTGCCCGGTATCGGAGTCCACTTGTATTTTATATTGTACCGGTTGTTTCGTTTCAAAAACCTTTTTATCGTGTATTACAATTTCATCTGCTGCTTTTCGGGGAAGGATATCATGTACGGTCTTTCCTGCAACTTCCTCTGTTTTTTTATGGATAAAATTTTCATATTCTTTGTTAATCAGAAGGTAGCGACCATTCATGTCAATTATTGATATGAGGGCAGTGGTGTTGTTGATGATTGAACGATATTTTAGCTCGCTTTTAACCAGTTCAGACATGGTATGGCTGCTATACTGTATTTCTCTCTCAATGGTATCTGCCATACTATTGAAGCTGTTTGCAAGCTCTCCTAATTCGTCATTTCTGCGCAGAGAAACCCTTCCTTTAAAATTCCCCGCAGAAAATGACTTTGTAGCGGCTTTTAATTTTTGAATAGGCCTTGAAATTGATGCGGCGAATAGCGTCCCTGTGCAAGATACAAGTAAACAAACGGAAACGCCTAAAACCAAAGATATGATTCCCAACGTTTTTAAAGAGGCAAACAACTCTGCCTTATCGGTTTCAGCCAGTAATATCCACTGACAATCAGGAATGTCAATTGAAACCCCAACAACCTGTCTTTCCCTGTAATCAGTATAAATCCCTACCATCTCCTGTGATGATTCCAGTATTTTGCGAACCGGTTCGGTATCCACTTTCTGCTGCAATGGCGCATCTTTAACAAATCGTGATTCCGTAATCATAATCTTGTCTCTGTTTACAAGATAAACCTCCCCGGTATCTCCAATATTCCTGTAATCAGTGAAGATTTCATTTATTGCCGATACATCAAAGCAGGCAATAAGATATCCTAACGGTTCTTTACGGGAGATTCCAAGATGGTGTATGGGGGATATTATATGAAAACCTTTCATCCCGCACAAAGAGCAGAAATGGAGAGGATAAAGGTATACCTTTTTCTGTGTAAAATCCATGTTGGTTAAAAGTTTTTCTTCCGTGTAGATATTTTTTCCGGCCATTTTTTCATCTGTTGATACAATAACGTTATATTCAGTATCTACTATATGAATACCTAACATGTGAGTATCTATGGGCAACTTGGCGGTTTTTAAGTACTTAGTTAATGATTGTATGATAGTGCTGCGGTATTCCCCATGCGTTATTTTTTCGAGACTTTCTCTTATATATCCGTCGCTGCAGAAATCAATTACCCTGTTCTCTTTCGAAGCAATGCACAAGAGTAAATAATTTTTTTTTGCTTTTGCAAGTGCTGTGAATCTGTTTATTTCACGGTCACGGATTTCCGTTCTGAGATACAGATAATACATCGTTGTAATGAGGGCAATTGGTATGAGTGCGGCGCAAAGCCCGAATAGCAATATTTTCCATTTTATGTTAAATGATTTCACTTTTTTTTCCTCCCTTCTGCAAAAAAAACGTAACACTTTAGTCTTTTGAAAAGTAGGGGCGAAGCATTTGCCCGTTTGGGCATGAACGTATTTATGGTAATTTATAGCAAATGCTTCACCCCTATACTATGCAGCAAACATCGCTATTATTGGAATTTTTCAAAAGACTAAAGTGTTACAAAAAACTAAAGGGGATTTTCAGGTTGATTCCAGTAGATATACTCAAAAGGTGCACAATTTGTGATTTACCCCCCCCGGGCATCAATTTAAAATTCACATTTTATGAGCTTCTTGAGTATGCCGGATCTTGTCGTTTGCTTATATAATCGATCATCACGAATATCTCCTCCCTTTGCTGGTTCTATGCTATCAGTTCCATAAATTAACATTTTTGAATTGCACACCTTTCATTAGTTTCTCCTTTGCACTTATGTGATAATAGGCTTTCTACTCAGGTTTCAAAGTCATGTATTATGGGAAAAAACAAAAAAACCACCTATAGTTTTATGCAAAACGTACACGTTATTTGAAGAAGGTAACGGGTGTGTACACGCAGAAGACACTTTTTTAATATCGGTAAATAAAGGTATTTGTTTAATAATTATCACGTAGAAAGGATAAATTTAAACTGTTTTAAGGGAAGTGCTGCGTATACTATAAAGCTACATTGTTACTAATTTTTTATTTTGTGGGAATATATCCCGGTTCTTATTTGTCATAAGATATATTTGGCATTTTTACGCCCTTCGTTCCCACGCAGGAGCATATGGGCAAGTCCTACCAGTCACAAATTTGAGTCTTGTATTTAATTTGGTATCAAATAAAATTCCACCCTATCAGGAGTTCTGAATTTATAAAATGTGTTTGTGAATAAAAGACTCCCCGTGTTTTACTCTTATGTGTTATCCTTATAATCTGTTATGGAATAATTTGGGAATCTGCGGTTCTCTTATCTCTCTTAAAACCCGGCGTATTTAAGATAAATAATCGGTAATGATTTTCAATATCATCACTTTTTTAATTTTGCTTATAACAAAACGTGAACCAAAAAGACTTCCTACTTATTCATATAGATGCTCTATACAGATCGGCACTGTATCTCGTCAAGAATGAACATAACGCATATGATCTGGTCCAGGAAGCCTATTTAAAGGCATTCAAATCTCTCAGAAATGGCAAAATAGTTAATAATGAAAGGGCATGGTTGTTTAAAATATTAATGAACACCTTCATCAATCAATATAGAAAAAGTAAAACAGAACCTTCCTTGGTTGATTTTGACAGCATTGAGTCCTTTCATGAATCAATAAAAGAAGAGGTATTGACGCCCTCAAATACAGAGAATGAGGCAACATTTGATGAGTTGCTCGACTCAGATGTGAAAAAAGCGCTGGAAGAATTACCCGATGATTTTCGACTGGTCGTCTTACTTTCGATAGTAGAGGGCTTTTCCTACAAGAAGATTTCCAAAATGCTTAACTGCCCAATCGGGACAGTAATGTCCAGGATCTATAGGGGACGAAAGTTTTTAAAGGAAAAATTGACAGGTTATGCAAAAAAACATGGCTACGAAAGAGGATAAGAAATGAATTGTACAGATGTAAGAAAATATTTTTATGCCTTTCTCGACAACGAACTCGATGTGGAAAGGAATATAGAGGTTTTGTCGCATATTAATATGTGTCATGCATGCGGCCTGAAAATAGAAAAGGAAAGACTGCTTCAGGAAAGAGTGAAAGAAACTGTTTGTAAGACAAAAGTCCCTGCATACCTTGAACAAAAAATTTTTAGGAGTGCAGGAAGCCGTCCGAACTTTTTCGCTCAATTTATAAAGAATTTCTCGTTGAGAGGCAGATTCGCATTAGTCTCTGGCATAGCAACCGCAATTGTTCTTATTGCTTATTTTTTCGTAATACAAAATACGCTGAAGAAAGATAATATTTTTTACCTCACGGAGTCAAAATATCACGACTATATAATGAAGCAACTTGTTCCAGACATACGTTTACAGAATGCCGGAGAAATTATAGGACGTCTTCAAAATCGAACCGGCCTAAGTGTAATCCTGCCTGGCATTGAAGAAAATATGCAGATACAGAATGCAAAAGCTATTGTGGATTACTTTCAAAAACAAACTGGTTTAACGGTAACGCTCCCTTTTATGAAGGGAAATGTACAGTTGGTGGGTGCGTCTTTGACTAATATTAACGGCAAAAATGTACCCCTGGTTTTTTACATGCTTGATGATACCCCAATTACGTTGGCTGTGGTTTGTAATTCCGACATCACTTTTAGAAAAATGAAAGAGATCGTAGCTGATAAGATGGTTGTATATACAGGTACCGGTTTTTGCGGCTCCTGCCAGATTGTTGAATGGAAAGAGACTGGCGCTCGGTACGTTATGGTATCAATGTTAAATAGTGAAAAAATGATAAAAGCGCTTACAAAGGTATAAAAGCGAACCATGAACGGCAAGAAATTTTTGTAACCTTTCACGGAGGGTAAAATGAAGTTAAATATAGTATGCCATGCAAGTTATGTTTTTTTATAAAATTCATAAATTATTCATCAAAAATTTAATGCGCTGGAAATAAGCGCCTTTGCAATTCAGATTTTTCTTTGTGATAAATTCATAATTTATTAAGTACCCATTTGGCAATAACTTAAACCCAGTGAACGGTTACAAATTTTTAATATTTAAGATGAGGCTCTAATTCTATATCTTTAACCTTTTTTATTCGATATCGGAGGTATCGGGATTTTAAAATTACTGTTTATTTATATTTTAATTAGTTTGGAAAGAAAGGATGTATCATGATTATAAAAAAGAAGTCTCTGCTTTCTGTTACACTCGGTGTGGCATTTTTTATTGCATCTGCGTTAGTCACCGTTGTATCTGCTGAGGCCAATCCATTCGCGCCCAGCAATGCAACCGCCTTCAAAACCGATATGGACAATAAAACCGCAGGTAAATGCGGTGAGGGTAAGTGTGGTGAAGGGAAATGTGGCGGTGATGAGAAAAAGAAGGAAGGAAAGTGCGGTGAGGGTAAATGCGGCGGCAATGAGAAAAAGAAAGAAGGGAAATGTGGCGGCGACGAGAGGAAAAAAGAAGGTAAATGCGGTGAAGGAAAATGTGGCAGTGATGAGAAAAAGAAAGAAGGGAAGTGCGGTTAATTAAAATAAACCGATGCCGAATAAAGGGGGCTTACGTGGAGGAACAACAATTCCGTAACAGTTCACCCCACTGTTGTGAAAGAAACATTTTCATTTGGGTATTTTGTAACAGTTCAGCCTGTATTCGGAATGGGCGCAGAATACAACCCCCTTGCCCCTCTCAAAAAAGGGGGATTGAGGGGGTTGTTAACTACCACGTGACTGTTACGCAATTCCTTTGTGTAAGCCCTTTTTAGGCATTCTTCCGCTGTAAGCTGATATCTCGAATGTTTATTACATTTTGATTTACATGGAAAAAGGTATACTTGCGAAGGTTAATCTATGCGCATTAAAAAACACAATGTAAAATGCTTACTGCGAGGAAAACATAATGTATTTCCTCGCAGTAAGCATGGGTCTGAGAGCATCGGCAGGCGCACATTTCTTTCGGGCGCTGCCGGTTTTATTGCCACACTGCTTTTGTCCCCGGTGATAGCAAGGACTGTTAAAAGCCACGCATCTGCTTTGACAGAAGACCCGTGGCAAACCCTGTCCGTAGTGCAAGACCATCTCTTTCCTTCGGAAGCAGATTCTCCGGGGGCGAAGGAAATCAATGCGATTTCGTATTTGCGCAATATGCTCGCAGATCCGGTGACGGATACTGATGAGAAGGAATTTATACTGAATGGCGTCGGGTGGTTGAATGAACTGGCGATTGAAAGGCACGAAGCCGTTTTTGCAGATTTGCCGCAGTTGCAGCAATCAGATTTGCTGCAACAAATTTCAAAAACCACCGCCGGCAGAAATTGGATTTCTAAGCTAATTTCTTATCTGCTGGAAGCCTTGTTAAGCGATCCTGTGTACGGAGGAAACCCGGACGGCATAGGATGGAAGTGGCTTGAACATCGGCCAGGTTATCCACGGCCGCCGATGAATAAACGTTATTATGACCTGCTAAAAATATGAATACAGATTTTGACGTGTGTATAGTAGGAAGCGGCGCCGGCGCCGGCCCCGTAGCGCTCACCCTTGCAGAATCGGGTTATTCGGTGGTTGCCCTTGAAAAAGGCCCCTGGTTTAAGGAAGAGGATTTTTATAAGGATGAGCTTGCCAGTCGCAGACGCGATGTTTACACGCCGAATCTGCAAGATGAACAGCATGTAATTGAGGAACCGGATGGACTGGGTGGATGGGACAGCGAGCCAACCTCTGTTTCCGGATGGAATTTCTGGAGGGGCTGTTGTGTTGGCGGTTCCTCAAATTTTATGAGCGGATTTTTTTTCCGGATGAAACCCGAAGACTTTCGCTTGCTTTCAACCTTCGGCCCGATAGATGGCGCTAATCTTATAGATTGGCCCATCTCCTACGAAGACCTTGAACCGTATTATACGAAGGTAGAATCGATTGTCGGCGTATCGGGCAGTGTTGTGCCGCATCCACTTCTTGAACCGCGTTCTACCGGCAATTTCCCTTACCCGCCTACGCTTGAACACCCCATTTCCGGATTGTTTGATACTGCCTGTCGTAAACTCGGATTACACCCATTACCGACTCCGCGTGCAATTCTATCCAACAGCGCCATGAAACGGCAAAGCTGCGGCTATTCGGGATGGTGTGGCAGTTATGGTTGCTCAACCGGAGCTAAAGGCAGCTCCCGGGCGGCGTTATTAAATCCTGCCCTTGAAACCGGCCGTTGTGAAATCAGGCCGCATGCCAAGGTATATAAACTTACGACCAATGCTCAGGGCAAGGTTGTTGCGGCGGAGTACTACGACAGGAACGGCAAACAACAACAAGTTGATGCAAAAATATTTGTTGTCGCATGCCAGGCAATCGAAACCGCGCGTTTATTGCTGTGTTCTACAGGAACGCGCCATAAAAGCGGCCTGGCAAACAATACCGGGCAGGTAGGCAAAAATCTTATTTTTTCAGCGGGTGGCACGGGAGGAGGAGACCTTATCTATAAAAAGCTGGGCAGAACGATTACAGAGTCATTGAAATTCCAGGGACTGTTCCTCAACCGCAATTTACAGGACTGGTATTTTATCGATAACCCTGTATGGGGAAGGAGGCAAAAGGGTGGAACCATTGATTTTCTGCTGGAACACCCTGGTCCAATTGCAAAGGCGATAGACCTGAAATGGGATGACCACGGCAACCTGCGCTGGGGGACCTCTTTAAAACAGGCATTAAAAAAACACTTTACCGAAATGCGCGAGTTTAAATATGAAATCTTTTGCGATTGGCTGCCTACGGATAACTGCTTTGTCTCCCTTGATACGAAAGTGAAAGACAAGTGGGAGACGCCGGTAGCCAGGGTAAGGGTTGGTTATCACCCGCACGACATCAAGATAGGCAACTATCTGGCGAAAAAGGCAACATATATTATGAGGACAATGGGCGTAAGAAACGTCTACTCTAACATAAGCGGTTCGCCGCCGCCTAACCTGGCGGCAGGCGGCTGCCGGTTTGGAAATGATCCGAAAAATTCCGTGCTTGACCCTGATTGCCGTGCCCATGGTGTTGAAAATCTTTTCGTTACCGATGGGAGTTTTATGCCAACGGGGGGAAGCATTCCTTATACATGGACAATTTATGCAAACGCCTTCCGTGTTGCAGATAAGATTGTGAAACAACTTGGCGGATAATTGAACGTTTTATGATGAAGGAGGTGGTATGCCCAGAGATATACCGGTAGGGAACGGTTCAATGTTGGTTACATTTGATTCCGAGTATCAGATACGTGATATTTATTATCCGTATGTCGGCAGTGAGAATCATACGATTGGCCACCCGTGCAGAATGGGTATTTGGGTGGATGGACATTATAGCTGGGTGGACAGCGAGTGGCAAAAAACGCTGACGTATAAAACGGATACACTAGTTACTGACGTAAAGGCAAAAAATGACCGGCTGAAAATAGAACTTCAGATGTACGACACGGTCGACTTCCATCTGAACATATTTGTAAAGGAAATCATCATCAGGAATCTTGATGGGAAAGATCGTGAGATCAGGCTGTTTTTTTATCATGATTTTCATATTTATGGCAATGAGATCGGTGACACGGCGTATTATGACCCGGATACCATGTCAATTATTCATTATAAATCCCAGCGTTATTTTTTAGTTAATTGTTGCGACCCATCCAAGTGCGGAGTAGACCATTTTGCCACCGGCGAGAAGGAGATGCATGGTGCGGAAGGTACGTGGAGAGATGCGGAGGACGGTTTTTTGAGCGGCAATCCCATTGCTCAGGGGTCAGTGGACTCTACAATCGGCATTAACCTCCATATAAAGGCACACGGGGAAAATTTAACCCATTACTGGATTGCTGCAGGCAGGAAACATAGCGAGGTGGTAGCGCTCAACAAGAGTATCTGGGAAAAAACACCGGAAGAACTCATTCGGCGCACGGAGAACTATTGGAAATTATGGGTAAATAAGGAATCACTGCAATTTTACGATCTTCCCGAAAGTCTGGTGTCTTTTTTTAAGCGGAGCTTGTTGATAATGAGGACACAGATTGATAACAATGGCGCGATTATTGCGGCAAATGATTCTGATATTACCAAGTTCGGGAAAGACACCTATTCCTACATGTGGCCTCGCGATGGTGCCCTCGTTGCATACGCGCTTATACAATCTGGATACAGTGATGTATCAAAACGTTTTTTTCAATTTTGCGCGGATGTTATTTCTCCGGAAGGCTATTTACTCCACAAATATAATCCTGATCAATCTCTTGCCAGTTCATGGCATCCGTGGTTCAAAGACCGGAGAAAGAGCCTTCCGATACAGGAAGATGGCATTGCGCAGGTAATTTGGGCATTATGGCATCATTACGATAAATTCAGAGATATTGAGTTTGTGAAGCCCCTGTACCGGCATTTAATCATGAATGCCGCAGAATTTATGGTGAAATTCAGAGATGAAGAGACGGGATTGCCTCTTGCCTCATACGATTTATGGGAAGAGCGATATGGGGTGCATACCTTTACCGTATCGGCAGTGATCGCGGGACTAAGGGCGGCTGGAAATTTTGCCTGCGCCTTCGGGGAAGAGGAATTCGGCACAAAATATTATGAAATAGCGGATAAAATCAAAGACGCCCTTATTGCGAATTTTTATAATAAAACGGAAGGGCGTTTTGCGAGGATGGGAACAAGGAACGCAAAAGGGTATGATTTGGATATGACTGTAGATGCAAGTCTTTACGGGCTTATTGCATTTGAGACACTTGCCCCTGGCCAACCGATGGCTGTATCAACAATGGAGGCTGTTAAGAAGAGTCTCAGGGTAAACACTTCTGTCGGCGGCATAGCGCGATATTCCAATGATTATTATCAGCGAGTAAATACCGGCAGAGAAGGCATTCCTGGGAATCCGTGGTTTATCTGTACTCTATGGATGACGGAATACGATATCATGCGGGCCGGAAATCTTGATGAATTGAATGAGGCACTGTCAGGTCTGGAATGGGTTGTTGGCAAGGCGTTGAAATCCGGAGTCCTGGCAGAACAGGTAAATCCGTTTACCGACGAACCTCTCTCTGTATCCCCCTTAACATGGAGTCATGCGACATTTGTTACTGCCTTACTAAAATACATGGAGAAGAAAGAACGGCTGTTAACCTGTAAGTCATGCGGCCATTCTCAGTATTATATGCACCGTCAGGTACAAAAACCCTGTAATGTATAAACAGATTGTACGGAAATTTTCACCTGAAAAATGAAAGAAACACCCATGACAGGATTTGAAACCCTGTCATGGTTAATATACAATTCTGTGAGAGGATGAAAGCATGAAATATACAAAATTTTTCATTATCGCCGCGATTTTCCTCTCGTTCCCAAGCTCCGGCTTGGGAACGCAATTGTTTGAGAAGCTCCGGCTTCGCATGGAAAAAAGAATGAAACCATGCTACCCAGGATATTTGAAAATATACTTTCATGCTTCGTTAAATCTTTAAATCCCTTCCCAGTGGGGGGCAAGGGGGCATAAGCGCTAACTTGTTTTAGGTATGCTCGAAGTATTTTGATATCTGTGTTTTTCGGATTCTTGTATTTTCTGCTAAAGAACAAGCAATGTCATTCCAGCACTTAAGAACTTCCTGTAATGATAAC
>NZ_CAADGZ010000031.1:0-33845 GCF_900696675.1 uncultured Candidatus Kuenenia sp.
TTGACGGAGAAAGGCCAGAAGTTCTCTTGTTCACTGATGACCGCTTCAGCCCTTGATATTAAAGCACTTACGGAAATGGCGGCATGAAAAACACGCATAAAAAACAAGAAATTGATGGATAGTAGTACGAAACACTTACTTATCCAAACAATGAAATACTTTTGTCGTATCATTGTATTCCAACAGTCAAAGCAAACCTAATAGTCATAATATATTATCAACCGGTCTTTTGTCAAATCCAACAATCTCTTTATCCAGCCATTTTTCATTTCTTGATTTGAATACAATGAGTGAGTCCTTATCCTCCTCGTTCATGATCTTCTTTGCCTTTATCTTCAATTCTTCCAGTCTGGCTTCGGTAATTTCTCCCTCAAACACAGAATTTTGTATATGATGGAGGTAACCCCTGCAAAGCTTTAGCATCTTCGTGCATCGTTTCTGGTCCACATCGTACACAACAACAACGTACATTGTTAATCTCTCCGTTCAAACAGATGAAACCGTTCAAGCCGGTTAAAGCCGTTTAAACCGCTTAAACCACTTAAACCGCTTAAACCGCTTAAACCGCTTAAACCGCTTAAACCGCTTAAACCGCTTAAACCGCTTAAACCGCTTAAACCGCTTAAACCGCTTAAACCGCTTAAACCGCTTAAACCGCTTAAACCGCTTAAACCGTTCGAACGGTTATGAAAATTCACCACCAGATCTTAAATCCCTCATACCCTTGCTCACCAATCAGGTGTTTAACCAATTTATAACATTCCAGTCTTATAAGATACCGGTAAGAGACCTGCCTCTCAAGTTTCTTATGGCTGATAATTGTCTTCAGTTTCTCATCATATTCTTTAACAACGGTCTTTCTTCCCTTCTCATTAAGGTAACAGCAATTAACATCTGTCATAAAATCCTTCTCCGTAATCTGATGTCTGTTAAGTATGGTAAATATGGTTCTGTCGCTGAAAATAGGCTTAAAAACCTCCGCCATGTCGAGACTCAGGGAAAACCTCCGTTCACCCGGTTCATGGAGATAAGAGATCAGGGGATTTAACTGCGTATGGTATATTTCACCCAGACATGTCGTATAGACCATCGAGTTTAGATACGAGATCAAGGCATTAATCATATTGTCCGGAGGCTGCTTTACCCTGCGTTCAAATGCTATCTCCTGGTCAATAATGGTGGGCCACGCCTTGTAATACGTATTTCGGATGTTTCCTTCTATTCCCATCAACTCCTCCACGACCTCTGTTTTTTCGATCTGTGACCTGAAGCCTTCAATCGTACTGATATATTCATCCACTCCTTTTCCCCTGTTGCCATAATATCTCAGGTTCTTCAGGATATTGAAACTCGCTGCTTCGATAAACGCCCTTGCCAGGACAATTCTCTTCTGACGGCTCGTATAGTGGTTCACCTGCTTCACCAGGAGTTGCCCGGAGTTTAAGTATTCCCGCGGATAATAGCTGCCGGAATAATAACCATAGTAGTTGAATACATGCACCGGTATGCCTTTCTGCGCAAGATAATTAAAGAGTTTCGTATTGAAGTCAATCTCACCGAAAGCATAGAGGGCTTCTGTGTTCTCAATGGGTATTACGGCCTTAGAACCGTCTTCCTTTTCAAAGAAGATGGTATTTTCCTGTCGTTTCAAACGGCCGTTGTTAAAGATGTAATAGTTCTGTTTCATAGTTTTAAAAATAGTTTAAGCCGTTCAAACAGTTTCAACCGTTCAAGCAGAAAAACCATATCGGTTTAAACAGTTTGAACGGCTTAATCGGCGTAGATTGTTCTTTATTACACCCAGCACATATCCCCATAACTACAATTCTTGCACATCTTCATCCTTTGTATCGGCGGAGGTAATTCGGCTTCTACAAGCACTTTGATTTCGCTTACTATTGCATGAATCTTCTCATCATCTCCCGGTTCCAAAAACACGTCCAGGGTCTTTCTGAGCTTTGGATAATTAATTTTACCCGTAATGCCTTCTACGCCCTTCTGTTTCAGATACCAGAGGTAATACTTCAACTGCCAGATATGCGGCTCTTCCACCTTGTCCGACTTCTTTACCTCGTGAATGACCCTGTCTTTCCCGATGAAATCAATCTTGATAGTGCCGTCAATCTCGATCTCCTTATTCTCCCGTTCGTACGATGTCTCGTGGATCAGCTTACCGAGGTAGACCGCATCGCTGTTGTGCTCCATTTCAATATTTTTGGTAAAATACCAGAGCTTCTTCCTGCAGAGGAAGTAATAGTTAATCTGGGTGCCGGTGAAGCGGATAGATGTTTGTTCTGTAGTGTTCATTATTTATATCCATTCATTCTTTCAATTTTCTCAATATACTGGCAAACTCACTTTTGTTAAGCTTTCCCGTTGAAAGGTCCAGCATAGCATAGTAGAGTTTCCCCTGAGAATCTGAAATGCTGATTCCATTAAGTTCGGGAAAAACCAGCGCAGATACCAGAGCGGTTCGCTTATTACCGTCAACAAAAGGATGGTTTTTACTGATGTGAAATGCATAAGCCGCTGCCATTTCACAAATATCGTTATGCAAGTACTCACCATGAAAAGATGCGTGGGGCATTGCAACATCTGAAGATAAGAGGTTTATATCCCTTATCCCCGGCAATCCTCCATACAATCTCATCTGATTGCTATGTATATCAATGACTTCGGCAAGGGTCAGAAAAAGGATATCTTTCATCATTCAGCCAGCTTCTTAAGTGTTTTTTCGTGTTTTTTATTTATTTTCACTAAAGCCGCTCTAAACTTTTTATCTCTATCCTTGTCATGAACCGGAGAAATAATAAGATTTTTCCCGTCAGTGGTGATTTCAAGTAGTGTATTCATATCAACCTTGAGGATTTCCAGTATGGGTTTATCAATAATTAATGCTGCGCTGTTACCGTGTGGGACCAGATTTTTAAGCATATTACCTCCTGAAATGTAGCATTTTGTAAATTTTTAATGCCACTAAGACACCATGCATCAAAGAAAACCCTGATGACTTAGTGACTGCATAGCAACCTCGAATTTTCTTAACGTAAAATTATGTATATACATTGTACTACCATAATATACTTCGTTCAATGCTTCTTCCTATTTCAGTGTCTCAAAATTATTTTTGACAGGATTCACGGGATAAGCAGGATATTTTAATCATGTTCATCCTGTCCATCCATGTTAAGTGAAATTCGTTTTTCTTCATGTCCATTCGTGGCTAAACCCCTCGTCTTCAACTTTTGTATAGAGAAGATTCGTTGGTTCGTTGTCATTTAATCATCCTCATCGGTGAGACGTACCAATTCATTTGTAATACCCCTCAAACAATTTTCTTATATTGTGTGAAATGTTTGCTGCTCTGGACAAAACTATAAGGAATAACTGTTTTTACCAATATTCGATGTTCACCAAGCTTAACTGTCCCTGAGCCATAAGTACTTATACGATCAAAACCATCTTTGGCCTTACACAATACTTCCCCAAAATCATCCAGGTATTGAACCCATTGAAACTTACCGGTCAACAATCGCTCCTCCGGCTGTGGAAGTGTGTATCCTTCGGGAAGATTACCTTTGCAAATCGAATCCTTAATATATTGCCAGAAAGAGCCTCTCTTTCCTATGCAATTAATGTGACTACCTACCCTTCTTATCAAAGATACTGCATCTCCTGAAAGACCATTAATCCCTATCGCCACTTTCAGTTCAGCATCGGTATAAAAACAGAACTCACGATAAGCAATGGTATGAACATAGAAGCCTTTCGGTGCATCCCTTTCTTCCTGGCGAATTTTTATAAAGGTGTTCTGCACTATACAACCTGCCGGTGGGTTGAATCTTATTTCGCAATTCTTAATAAGATCAAATAGCTGCCGTGCCTTGATTTCAGCATTATTTCCATCAAAGACCCTAAAGCAAGCATCAATCAAGGTCATCTTAAAAGCATAGGGAGTTGGAACCAAAAGGGTCTTTCCGCCCTTGCTTGTAGCATGGGTCATTCGAAGAGAAAAAAGACTCACCGGTAAATAGCTTAGAATGAGCCATTTCCCTATTCCCCGGTCAATTAATTTTTCCTCAACCATGTTAGCCTCCATAAGGTTGAACCTTGCATATTATATCTGCCATTACCCCGCTAAATGCACCAAGCCCGTCAAATGGTGTAACTGTTATCGGGTCGCCGGTTGTGGTCCTATTCAGATTGCCGGCAATCTTTTTTATCTCGTCTCGATAATTTGAATTCAGTCCGCTAAGGACAGGGGCAGGCAACGTGCTTGTAGATGTGGCTATAATGCCAGTGAAATCAAGGATATGCGGGTGTTGCGTATTGCGGTGCGCGCCGGTTGGTTTGATAAAGGTATTGAGTACACTCTTCAAAAGGGCTTTTATCCTGGCCTGCCTATCAATACCATCCACATAAGCAAGGGTAATGTCATTTCGTCCAACTTTGTATAGGTCTATATTTGCAACTACTGCATATTGGCCGGAAGATGCGGGGCGATGAAAGATATTCTGCCCAAGATTTTCTCCGGCGCCGGAGCCTTTTCCACGGCCTTCAGGCACATATTTGGCGTGGAAGTATGATTCTGTCCGTGTGTTATCAGGACATCCCACAACCCAGCCAAACTCAATGGCTGACTTGCGGGAAATAGACCGTTTTTTTCCGCCTATTTCACTGGTAATTAAGATACCTTCTGCATCGTCAATGATGCACGTCTTGATTGCCTCAGAGAGGATTTCGCTATCCTCTGCGCCCTCTTGAAAAGTTTGCTTTGTAAATGTTTCATCACAACAAATCCTGTTTGCATTAAATGTTACACAGCCTGCGCATAAAGGTAGATTAGCGGAATTAACGCCTTTTGCCTCCATAAACAAATGTTCTGCCTGAATATGCTTGAACATGTCGCCTGAGACGGCGTTTACCGTATGATTCTTGCCTGTTGCATCCACAATTTCAACCATACGTGTCATCATGGTGTTGCCTTCGCTGCCTTCGTTGTTAAGGGCGTGCATGTTCATTGTTACAAGACCGGAAATACTTAAAGAATGAAGCTTCATGTTATTTACCCTCCTTTTTTTGTAAATTTATATCTTCAGATTCTGTCTTTGGCGCTCTTGCGTAGCCATAGGCCAAAAGAAGCATACCGACTAGTTCACTCTGGTCTTTCCCGTTATTTTCGATAAGAGATATTACCTGATCAAGGTCTTCTTTTGAAACGGTATGATATTTACCTTCAAGCCTGTTTGTAACTTCCCAGTTATAATCCTGAACAAACTCGGCCAACACCGGGACGAATTCTTTTGCCCCACCTTTAATTTTTTGCTTCCATTTTTGGGCTAGACCGAAACGTACATCCCATTTCTTGTTGTTTTGTTGCTGTAACCACAGGGCTGTTATAGTAGCATTTCTAATAGCCCAGGCAACACTTAAGAATCCCGTATTTTCTACAATCTCTTTCATTCCATATCCCCTTTCAAAAAGTATCGTTAGATTTTCAGTAGAAAATTCTTTTACCCCTTCTTTTTTACCTCGTTTTTCCATAGTATGGACTGCAAATTTCGCCAAAAAATCAAGCAGGTCTGACACGCTACCAGTTGTAAGCCATTTTCTGTATTGCTGGAGAATGGGAACATCGCCGGAATGGGTTTCATTCAGAGAGCCAAGACATCCAGGTTTTTTCTGAGCATAGTCTCCGATATGCTCCCTAATTATTTCGATAAACGCAATTGCATCATCTTTATTTTCAATGCGAAACCAGTTTGGAATAGGCAAAAATGCATCATTCATCAAGGCTGCCGCTGTTCCCATGCTTTTGAAATATGCTTGCCGCAATCCTCTTATAACCTCAGCAGGTCTACGTCCGCGCAAACTGATCTTTCCCATAGTATCTTGTACAACATCCGAATGTATTATCAGTTCTTCAGCCAGACGCAATGTGGCCTCTATGTCAAGCCTTATTCCACCCCACAGCCTCAGATCGAGAAGTTTTCCCCTGAGCATAGACAGCGCCTTCGGCCCTATTTCGGCAGGCTCAATGACAAAGAGTTTAAAATCGTCGCCATTACGGTAAGGGAGCATTGCAGCAGAAGCCCCTCTAAATTTCATCCACTCGACGAAAGGTTCTACGACTTCACTATTGATAGCGCTAGGTGATTTGTAAATGGTCTTGGTTGCGTGCAAACCTTTTCCTGATGAAGGATTAAAAAACTGGCTGTTGCTTACTTTAGGCATTTCAACCTGTTCAAGGCGATCCAACCGATTGAGGCGTTCAAGCCATACTAGTTCAGATTGAACCCATTTAAGGACTTTTTCAGGATTTTGAATCACCCATTTATAGACATCCTTATCTGAACTCCAGCCTTTTCGCATTGACTCAAGGATTGCCGAAGGACCGTATTCGCGATTAACGCTTTCAACTGGAGATAAGCCTTGCTCTTCAAGTGCTTTGTTTAATGCTTCTTTTTTCTTTTTACTACCCTTTTCCTTTGCTTTTACCCGGCCTTGTTCCTCCTCATAATCCAGCACCATAGTACCCTGTGGTTTTTCCTTTTCCTTGCTTTTTCGCCAAATGTAGTAAAACCCGGGAGACGGTGGTCTCCATTGTACATCAGGCACATCCGATGAATACTCAATTTTAAAATGAGTTCCCCTATCTTGGATAATTGTTCCAACCCCGGCTACTTCTTCAAGTAGGCCTGCGGTGCCTATGGCTCTTAAGGAATCGGCATAAGTCCCCGTTCCTTTTGGAATTTCCACAACCTTCATCCCTCTCCTCCTTTCTGGCTTCTTTGGTCTGCCAGCCTGAGCCTTCTTACGAGAAATACATAAAGAGGCCACAACCCGGTATCTTCGCTGTTTGGACCACTAAAAATTAAAAGATCGTCTTGAAAACTACGTTGGGTTAGTTTATCGGGGTTGTCAGTCAATGCAATGCCCTCAATAGAGGATGGCAATGTTTCACTGACCCATTTCTTTGTGTCGTTAATAAGCCTAAAGTCTTCCAGCGATGCCGTAAATGCCCCATGATGTCTTGCTATAGCTGTCCAGGTTACAACTGCATTAACACCAAAATTATCTCTCAACCACCCTGCCACTGAATATGCGCCTTCAGAAGCATGAGGCGGCTGTTTAGGAAACTTTTTCTTATTTTCAAAATCCATGTCTGGCGCGTAATCTGAATGAGCAAGGGGCTCGCCAGTCAACATCTGAGGGTTCTTGTGCTGCTGCCACTTTCTTACAGCCTCCTGCCACTTCATGGAGAGCTTTCCCACATCGTGTAGGGCGCAACAGACATCAGCCAGTGTTTCCAATTGGTTGGCTGACATTTTATATCGTTCGGCCAGTCGTGTTGCTGCATAGCTATAAAAAGGCTTCATTGCCCGGCACGCTGCAACTACTCTTTGAACATGCTCCCGGTAAGTTTCATAACTGATTTTGTACCGGGGAATAAGCGGCCTATCGAAGTATCTGATCTCTTCGTGACACCCCTTTACACCGATTTTCAAGCCAACGTCAGGGGAATAAGAAGCAAACTCCGGATTTATAACGACAAGCCATGAAGCGTTTCTGATCTGGTCTTTTGAAGTAATTCGTTCCCATCCGAAGGATGTCTCGGTTTCGTCTATAATATTGGCATTTTCAATAGGATACCACGCAACCGTTTCCCCAAAGTCACGGCATTCTTCAAAAAACGGAGAAAGCTTATAAAGGCTCGAACGGGGAACTGACAGCATCCTCGGCCATTTGTTTTTATCAAATCTCAAAACTGAAGGGTCGTTACAGATAACCACATTTATGGAAGCCACGTCCCGCACCAATTCTCTGACGGCAACTTCGTTGCGTCCGTCCATAGCCTCGTGAATCTTGGTTTTTAAAGAGTATTGATTTTGCCGGTAGGATTCCAGATGCCTTTCCTCAATGTTCGAATGCACCTTATCAAGTCTTTCAAGCTCTGAGTTAAAATCAAGGATTGCGCCATCCGACGGCAGCCGTTCCAGAACCTCTCTGGTACCTGAAATCAAGGCCTTATGGTCGTTCTCTCGATAGGGACCAAAATCAGGCAGGCCTTTTTCATTTGTTAGTAATTCATAAATCCAGACAGTTCCAATGCCACGCACACCTTCATATCTTGCACAACGCCCGGCACGCTGTATAATGCTGTTCAGAGGGGCAATTTCTGTATGCAGGTTGTCCGCAGAAATATCTATACCTGCCTCAACAACCTGCGTGGTTACCAGGATTACATTCGTTTTAGTGGCTTCTTTTCCAAACCAACCCTTGAGTTTATCTTCTACCTTTTTTCGATCTTCTGAGTAAAACCTGCTATGAAGCAAGAAAACAGTGGTGTTGCTACCTTCCAGGCGTTTCGCCATTTCTTCGTAAATATTCTGCGCCCTCGTAACGGAGTTGAGGATAATGATAGAACGGTTACCATTATGATGATCAAGGATATCGTTAATCGTGAGTGGTCTGTTTATCCAGCGGTACGCACGTTTTTTTTCTTTGTGAGATGGCAAACTCATTACTTCATCAGGAGTTAGACTGACAAACTGTCCTCCCAGTATCTCTTTTAATAAATCCAGACTCTTCGTCGTAAGTGTAGCCGTCATGATGACAAACTGGGAAAATGGTTTAAGCCTGTCCAGCATTTCTACGGCCGTTCTCATTGCTTTATCGGACTCCAAAAGGTGGAATTCATCAAATACAATCAAACTCCCAAGCAATGCTCCGGCATTGATATTCCCAACTCTCTGCGGAAGAGAGACAGGACAATTAAGGTAAGAGGAAAGGCACTGGTCAACGGTTGTAAATATTACATCGCCTTCAAAAAAGGGATCGTCCTTTTGTTCACCGGTTTGTATTGTGATTACAAGTTCGCCTTTTTCACCCCTACGGGCATTTGGATCACACACTACCCTGAAACCACTTTTGCAACACGCTACCGTTTCAGCGTAAAGGGTAGTAGCTAATGTTCGAAGCGGCAAGACATAAATTAATCTATCAACAAACGTCGTGCCTTGTTTTTTTGCCCAAAGATACGGCAAAATAGCAGCCCATGTTTTCCCGCTGCCAGTAGGAGCGCGGAGAAAAATATTTCTGCCATCAAGAAGACGTTGTGCAACTTCTTCCTGATAAGGATAGGGGGCAAGTCCTTTATTGCTCATTAATTGATCGAAAAGTATTCTCAAGAAAAAATCTTTCCCAAAGTGTTTTTTAATTCATCTAAAACCCGGTCACTATCTGGTAACTCTCTCAAATGGCTACCTAAAGATGGTTTCCAATTTTCTTTTACTTGTTCCACCCCATGAAAAAAAGAATCAATTCTCTTGAATTCAATTTCTTTGAGTTTGCATTTCTTTTCAAAAAGTAATGCAATTTCCTTAAATCTTAAACTCTCTGAACAAAAAATGGACAAATACCACAGGTCGTAATAATCGCGGGGCCATCCCCGCTGCAAAATGGTACGAAGCTTTTCCGCATATATCTCTTCGATACTATAACTTTGAATTTTTGCCGCGATATCTTTTGAATCAGAGTATAAATGGAAAATATTCTTTGAAACTGGAGGGGACAATATTGGTTCTCTTAGTGAAATATCGATCTTAATAGATGTCCTCCATCTTTCAGGAGGAACTATCTTGTCCCTATGTTTAGCTCCCCAAAAAGGGATTTTGAATTCATATCCCATTAACCGATCATTAGATTGCATATTTTTAATCTGAATAGGCCCAAATAAAATTCCTGCATTTTGGTAAATTATGTCATGTATTATCTCAAGTTCTTTTTTTATTTTTTCTCGCTCAACCTCTATTAGGCCAGAAAAATCAAGGTCTTCAGAAAATCGGAAATGTTTGAAATAAAGCTTGCGCAGGCAAGTTCCACCTTTAAAACGAAAGCACTCTTTAAAAAGACTGCGATTGTATAGCCCATTAAGATAGTGCCCAAGCACCCAGTCTTTATCTACTGTTTCTATAGGAACTCCCCATTCTACTGATTTTTTACTTAACTCCCTAAAAGGAATCATTATAAAGCAGTCCTTGCCATAGCATATATCTCTGATTCTGTATGATTAACGATCAATCGCCACTTTTTCAGATGTTTACCCTCAGCCGAAGACAGAGGGTCGAGTAACGTATACTTAGGCAATAGAACCTGCGCAGCATTTGCCCGAAAATCTTCGAACCCTTTTAATTCTAATATTTCTGATAAATAGCCTAACCGCTTGATAAGTGTATTGTTCTCCATTTTTAACGCATGGTGCCATAATTTTCCCTTATCTAATCTTTCGTGCGATATAAAGAGACCTTTGACAGCCTCTGTAAAACCCCCAGCATATTCTGGTAAATCGAAACAATCAACAATGGTCTTTTCCATATCAGTGATAAAATAAAAATCCCGACCAACCCATTCTTTTCTAATTCCAAAAAATTTATGCGGGCTTATAGTTATGAATTGGTACCGAACATTGAGTATTTCCTTATTCTGCTTTCTCTTGCTCGTTTGAATATGAACAATGTTAGAAATTTGTTCTGTTAGCCCATAATAATTCAACGCTGAAGAATATGCTATCGCCGATGGTTCTATTAGTCTTGTCCCGATTAAGAACGAATCTACATCCCTATTGGAAAGGATATACTTTCCACGCTCTACCTGAGTAATCAATCCCTTTCGTTTAAGGTTCATTAACAGAGTTGTGCAATTCTTAAATAACCTAAAGGCTTTTATTTCTTTTGTTGAGAAAATAATGTTTCCTTTTTCAGAAAGGAAATTAAACAAATTTTTTTCTTCTACTGATATCCCTTGGGTATAAACACGTCTCATAAGTTACCTTTTATGTAAACATTCCATTGACAAAAACATAATTTAAATTACACAAAAGGGTATATTTTGTCAAACCGCCCTCTTTCTTGTCAACTCTTTTTTTGCGCCATCCACCCACGGATTTCCTGTCCAATTGAATAATGGAACGATTATCTCCAATAAAAATAAACGTTCAAACAGATAAAACCGTTTAAGCAGTTCAAGCCGATTAAGCCGTTCAAGCAGAAAAAGCAGTTCAAACTGTTTAAACCGAGGAAACCGTTCAAGCCGAGTAAACCGTTCAAGCCGTTCAAGCTGAAAAAGCGGTTTAAGCCGTTTGAACGGTTTAAACTGATTAAGCGAATTAAACTGCTGAATCCTTTTTTGTATTCATTTTATTCATGATTTCATCCAGTGTCTCTTTCACACTCTTTCTCTCTGGCATCGTACCTCACCACAAGAACCTTTAGCAATTGATAAAAACTGTATGAATTCCTGGTTGCCGCCCCTTTCATAGCCTTCAGCTATGTTTGACATGATGGAGACAGATGCACGCCGGATCTGGTCTCTGAGGCCGTAGTCTTTTGAGAAGGTACCGTCTTTTGTAATCCCGTAAATCTTGTTTGTTAGTTCTCTTGCTGACTTCCAAACTTCAAGGTCTTCGAAGTACATGTCTGCCTCCTTTTAGAAAATTAAGCCGGTTAAAAATGGATTAAGCAGTTTAAGCAGTTTAAACCGCTTAAACCGCTTAGACCGTTCAATCTGATTAAACAGTTTGAGTGGTTCAAGCTGTTTGAATGGTTTCCACAGTTTGAACCACTTCCACATACCCACACCCCATGCTATTATTTTGCCCAAAGCCGCATTCCAGACCGATCCTGATTAATTCTTTTGGGCCGGTTACGGTAAAGGGCTGTAATGTCCCTTTTATATGGATGGGATTCACACTGCCGTCCAATCCCTTCTTGAAGACGGTAAACTGTTTCACAGACTTCCCTTTTGTTTCAAGAAAACAAAATTTCAGAGTTTCTCCCTGATACGGTTTACCAAAGAGGGTCTCGTACTTATGCATAAGGTTTTGATTCAAGAGTTCTTCGTATCCGTTATCACCCGGGAACAAATAAATATCCTGCAAACCCGGAGGCATGGGTTTTTTTATGAAGAGGGGAGATTCTAAGGGTTTTAATGATAAACCGTTTAAGCTGTTTAAGCTGTTTAAGCTGTTTAAGCTGTTTAAACCGTTTAAACCGTTTAAGCCGTTTAAGCCGTTTAAGCGGTTTAAACGGTTTAAGCGGTTTAAGCCGTTTAAGCCGTTTGAACTGTTTCCGCTGTTTGAACCCGTTGTTGTCTCCAACGGATCCGTCAGGGTTTCTACCCGACAGACGCTGAATGTTTGTTTGCCAAGCCGCACCTCCTGGCCTTCTCCGAATATACCCTCTATTAAGTGTTGAATGAATTTATCTACGGGTGATGCAATCTGAAAGGAAAGGGTGAAGGGGGAAAGATGAGAGGATTTAAATGAGAAACCGTTCGAGCCGAGAAAACGGTTTAAACCGTTTAAACCGTTTAAGCGGTTTGAACGGATGATTTTGATAGGACAGTGGAATGATATACCTGAAAAGACAAAGAGCTTAAACCGCTTGTCTTTTTTATAGGCGAAGCCCTGCTGATGAAGCCATTGGGCATAGTCAGCGTTTGACATGGACAGGAAACTATAGATGATGGCCTGTATCTGGTGTTGATAGTTGAAGTCGATGATGCCGGATTTATCTGCCGTGAAGGTTATTTTTATCCTCATAATTAATGACACCAAAACTTGCTCTTGGCTTGTATAGAGATTACAGGAAATAGACAGGAAAATCATTTTTCAAGGGTAGCTGGCTAAGTATAATAGCACTTTACAGGAACAAATCAATACAAAATCATGTAAACGAAAACACCTCTATATCTATTCTTAAAGGTCTTGCTATAAGGCATAATCTATCTCTTCCACAACCTTGTAGTAAGACAAAAGATCAGCCTCTATAGGTGCACTACCGATTTTTTGTAACTCTTTACACCAGACTGTCGGCAGACTGGTACTGTATTACAAGTATCCTGCTTGTGATATTTTTAGCTCAAGCTGGAAGTTTGAGTTACTATTCCCCCCTACTTGCTTTTTTACAAAAAACCGGGAATGCATCCGTTTTAACTATTGGGAACTTACGACCCCTGATTGCTCAGACCACGCTCCCTTGAACTGCCGGGATGAACAGATAATTCCCAGGACGGGACTTTTACCCGTATGAATAAACAAATGTTACTACGTACGGACACTTCCCATATTAATTTTTGAAATAAGGGAAGTGTCCTTCTATTCTCAAAAAGAGGGAAAATATTGTTGGCAACGGCTACAAGATGGTATTATGATGACGTATAGAGGGAACTTATGAATCGTCCATTTGAAATATTGACAGACAATACACCGTCGTTGCCATTATTACGTTTATAGACATCTTAAACAACATACATGAGGGTTTGTTATGGGAAAAGTTATCTCTTTTATTAATTACAAAGGCGGCGTAGGCAAAACTACCACCACCTACCATATCGGATGCGCCCTTGCAATGTACCACAACAAAAAAGTGTTGCTTATCGATGTAGATCCTCAAACCAACCTGACCTTTTTATGTGCTACGCCTGAAAGATGGGAGGTATTTAAAAACAATAAAGGAACCATCGCAAAACTCTTTGAATCGTATCTGAAGGATAGTTTTGATATCTGTCAAACTGAACATATTATATGGAAATCACCTGTTGAATTATCTGCAAAGGGCAAAATCGAAAAGGATGTGGTGAGAAATCTTGACCTGATTCCCTCTGATATTGATTTACTGGGAATCGATATTGAATTGGCCTCAAAAACATGGCGGAAGATAGAGTCTGGTTTTTATCAGGAACAACTTCAAATCTTCAGGCGAACAATCAAGGGTTTAAAAGACTTGTTTCGCATAGATACTTCTGGTGATATACGAGATGCACTTTTTTATATAGAACAGCGCCATGTACTGGAAAATGCCCTTCACAGGATAAAAAACAACTATGATTATATCCTCATTGATTGCCCCCCAAACCTCTATCTGGCAACTCAAAATGCACTTGCCGCAAGCGATTTCTATATCATTGCAACAATACCGGACCATATGTCAACCATAGGGATAAATATGCTCCTCCAGAAAATCGGGGAATTACATACTACACTGAACCGTAAATGTCTTTTGACGAACACGGAATCACATGATATAAAGCATAAAGGGGTCGTATTCACCATGGTACGTACCGCCGGACAGGGTATTGTAAGTACCCATAAGGATAAAATAAACGACTTGCGTACAACTTATGGCTCATTATGTTTTGAAAACTATGTTTCATGGGGTACCGGCTATACCGAATCCTCTGCGCTGGCGGTTCCTGTGTTTTTAATGGATGAGGAAAATGCAAGGCGAGTGGCATCACAATATAAAGGGGTTACAAAGGAATTTCTGGAGAAAGTGAGCGGCGATTAACATGGCAAAGAAGACAAAGAAAACCGATCTGGCAGATACTTTAACAAAGGTAAAAGAATGTCTGTCCTTACTCCCGGACAAGGATGAATGGCAAAGAATATTGCAAATCATCCAGGAGATAATACAAGAACTTGAGGTATTGCGGGAAAGCATTGGGCGTTTTCCCGATAAATCGGAATCTCTCCATGTGTCCAACTCCATCCATTCATTGGTATCATTTTTTGACACACTGAAAGAAAACCCCCTCCTTGCCGAAATGATCTTTCCCAGGAAGGCCAAATCCAGGAAAACCAAAAGCAGTCCCATTGATATTAACGCTTTACAACAGCATTTAGAAGGTATTCCCACGGAAAAAATCCTTGAGGAACTAACAAAATATAAAAAGGACATCCTAATTGAGTTATCAGCAAAGATGAACATAACAGCAAATAAGAAATTGACAAAAGATGCCCTAGCAGACAGGCTCTTTAAACTTGGATTTGCAAATAAGAGAGGCTATGAATTGCTGCGCAAAGCTTAAAGCTGCCGGGAAAGTATATGATGAAAGGGAAGCATACGGTTAACAGGCACGGATTGTTCTTCCAAGTAGCGGTATGCGCCGGTTCCTTATATTTATTATTACAGAGCTTGCGCTGTTTTGATGGGGCTATTTTTTTTTAAATCAGAAAATAAGAAGGGAGGATTAGAAAGATATGTTAAAACGTTTCACTCTTGAATACTGGGAAGATGGGGGTTGGTATGTTGGCAGGCTTAAAGACGTTCCTGGTGTGTTTAGTCAGGGCGAGACGCTGCAAGAGCTAGAGGATAATATCAGAGACGCTTACCAACTAATGAAAGAAGACAACACGGTTTTGCCTTATCCGGGAATTCACAGAAAAGAAATTGAGGTAGAGGTTTGAATCGGCGTGATTTCGTTCGTGAACTGGTGGACGCCGGATGTTATCTAAAACGGCACGGTGGAAAACATGATATTTATATAAATCCTAAGAATGGGAAACAATCACCAGTGCCCCGTCATTCTGAAATAAAAGAAAGCCTCTGCGTATTAATAAAAAAACAACTTGGTCTGGTCTAAAAGGCTATCAGCGATTTGTTTGACTATAATAATTTTTACATAGACGGATATTAATTATGCTAAGCAAGGAAATTACCCGAAGCATTCTTTCGCATGCCAGGGATGCGCAGGGTTATATCGTAAAGATGAGAAGGGATTTTCACAAGTACCCTGAATTGAGTTTTAATGAAATCCGCACTTCTGAAGTCATTGCCGCGGAATTGAGACAATTGGGGTTCAATGTACAAACAGGTATTGTAAAAACAGGCATTGTCGCTTATTTACCAGTTGATAACGCCACACGAACAGTAGCCTTTCGTGCGGATATGGATGCCCTTCCCATTGAAGAAGAAAATGATCTGGACTATAAGTCTTCGCATGAAGGAATTTTTCATGCCTGTGGGCACGATGCCAACATGGCAATGCTATTAGGGGCGGCAAGGATTATCGTATCTTTGAAAGACCTATTAAAACGACATGTAAGGTTTCTCTTTCAACCCGGTGAGGAACAGCCGCCAGGGGGGGCAATTTATTTAATCGAACAAGGCGCTTTACACGGCGTGGATGAAATTTACGGGCTGCATATTGATCCTACCCTCCCCTCTTCAGTTTTTGGATTACGTTCAGGCGCTACAATGGCGTCAACAGACCGTATTATTATAACGATTCATGGTAAAGGCGGGCATTCGGCAACCCCGCATTTGTGTGTAGACCCCATTGTTATCGCTGCAGAAATAATATTAGCGATACAGACCATTGTATCAAGAAAATTAAACCCCTTATCCCCGTGTGTTATTTCCTTATGTCAGATTTCAGGAGGTACGGCATTTAATGTTATTCCGGGTCGTGTAAAAATTCTTGGCACGGCAAGAACCCTTGATGATAACGTGAGGAATGCACTACCATCACTTTTAGAAGATACCATTAAAGGTATTACTTCGTACAATAATGCTTCCTATGAATTTGAATATCTTGGGGGGTATCCTGTTTTGTATAACCATGAGGAACAGGTCGATTTTGTGCGCGGAAGAATTAAAGAATTGTTTGGTGATGATGCGGTAAAAAATATAGATCCGATACTCGGAGGAGAGGATTTTTCTTACTATTTGGAAAAAACAAACGGCGCTTTTGTTTTTCTTGGTTCGGGGAACAGGGAGAAGGGAGCAAACCAGCCGTTGCACAGTCCTCAATTTCTGATTGATGAAGATATTCTTTACAAAGGCTCTGCCTTGCTGGCTTCCATTGCATGCAGTTCGTAATAAAAAATGGGTTAGCTAATTTATGGGGAAATGGAACAAAAAGTGTAACTTCTCAACTTATTGAAAAGTTATAAAAAAACACCATTTGTCGGCTATATGCGTTTTACGATAGTGGGTTTACTGGAAAAACGAAAGTGCCTTCCCTGGGCTTAAGTTGGCTTGGGAAAAAACCGCCGCAGATGACTGTTGTTGCTGTTAATGTAGAGACGCATTGCATGCGTCTCTTTGTTGTGTCAACATTTTCTTTACGCATAGCAGTTTCCAGACGCATGCAATGCGTCTCTATAAAAATATTGAAATTCTTAAACATAAATTTAAGCGGACGTTATTTTCCGGGAATACATTTTTTTATTATATAGGCGATAAAAAATATTGCGCCTAATAATGCCACATCTATAGGGCCAATGGGCAAATCAAAACAATAGGAAATATAAAAACCGGTAAAGGCGGCAAAAACACCAATGATTGAGGAAACAATACAAAAGGGGAAAATTCCGCGGGTAATCATCCTTGCGGTTATTGCGGGCAATAGCAAAAACCCAAAAATAACCATTGGGCCTACCGCCATAACACCAAAAGATATAACGATACCGATGATTAAAAAAAGCAAAATGTCCCATAAAATAACTTTTTTCCCCATGACAACTGCCATATCGCTATCGAATGAAATTAACATAAAGTTACGGTGATATCCGGTGAGAAAAATAAAAATAATTCCATAAATTGCGAATGTTGCCCATAGATATGCATCCGGAATTGCAACAATTTCTCCCTTTAGCAAAGAAATTAACTCCGAATGTCCGTGTGGATTCCATGAAACAAATAAAACAGATGCAGCCCCTGCAACGGCATACGTAAATCCAATGCGATTTTCTGTAAAACCCTTCCCTTTCCTTTCTAAAATGGCTAATAGAAAGATGGCAAGGATGGTAAAAAAAATGGAACCTGTAAGTGCCATAGCCTTTTCAGATTCAACATGAGGAAAAAAATGCCATCCCAAAGTATGCATAAAGAATGCAAAGGTAATCCCTGCATTTGATACCTGGGGAAGCGCAATGCCCATCAATATCATGCGACGCAATACAAAGAAAATCCCTACCTGTGGACAAACAAAGCCTATCACCAGTCCTACATAGAAAGAATTTCTCAGGAGAAAGTTCGGGTTGAGTATTTCAAAAAGGTATTCCATACATTTTGTGTATAAAAAGTAATTTCTTTAAAAATGTTTCTTCTTCTCATTTTGCATTTTCTACCACCGCCGCATTATTTTTGATGTGGATTTTTTTGTTTACCCATGCCGGTATACTGAAAGATTCATGCGTTATCATCATGACAGTAAGATGATGTTTCTCATGCAACATTGTGATAAGTTCCATAATCATTTTCACTGCATCGACGTCAATTCCTGCGACAGGTTCATCCAGTAGTAATATATTCGGATTTGTTGCCAGTGCGCGGGCAATGAGCACCCTTTGTTTTTGACCGCCGGACAATTCCGAAAACAATTTTCTTTTAGATTCCAGCATTCCAACATCCATTAGACATTGTTTTGCTAAAATACGACTTTTTGCAGGAGTGAATGAAAAGGGTTTTATTTGCCCAAATGTACCCATCAATACTATATCTAGTGCCGTAAACGGATAGATTTCGTCCAGGGACTGGCTTTGCGGTACATAACCAAACCTTTGCGGTGTATTGTTCTGGTAAATAATATTACCATGTAAAGGCGGAATAATGCGGAGGATAGTCTTGAAAAGCGTTGTCTTGCCGGAACCATTTTGTCCAAATAAAACAATAGCATCCCCTCTGTTTATGGAAAAATTTATGCCCTCCAGTATCGGCGTCCCGCGATACCCAATGGACACATTTGCCAGATTAATACAACTATTCTCATCCATATTTACCATTTTATCAATCTGATGTTAGTTCACTAATAATATTTTCCGGCTTATAAATAGCCGGGCATGTTGCTTCGTTATCACAAAGTCTGCGCAAATACATAATCAAAAGGAAACTTATCTCCGGGACATTCTGTGGTTTTACAGTCTTTATGCATAAGAATATTTTCCGCAGGGATATTGTATTGCTTTTGCAGATATTGCACCAAAACAACAAGTGACGCCATTTGCGCCCTTGAAGGATATGATTCGTTAAAATTTCCGACCATACATATCCCTATACCATAACGGTTATATTTATTTATTCCAACGTGCGCCCCGCTTAGTTGTTTTACCCATCTGTTCCCAATTTCAATCTCGCCTTTTCCGGAGCCATTTCCATTACCCACCACAAAATGATATCCTAACCCATTTTTCCAATGTCTTGTTTCTCTGTGATATTTATCAAATTCAGCGGCATTTCCTGACTTTGTGGCGCTATGATGAATGACAATATATTTCCATTCACGTACTTTGTAGTGTTCAATTTGTCTGTTTATACCGGCCAAGCCTGCTTTAAGATGTTCTTCGGCAATAGTTGGTCTGTGTACCGGAAGTATGAGATAAACAAACAAACAGGCAATTGCAGGGAAAAACAGGTAAATATACCGGTAACGTTTACATTGAACACGCATGATGCTGTTATAAAGAAGACGATTACCGTTTTTCATAAAAACCATACGCATGTCCCTAAGCTGGCATAGCCAGAACCAAACAAGCAAGAAATAAAAAATACGAAATACGAAACAAATTCGAATAACAAAGCATAAAATACACAACAAATCCAAAACATACTTATCTGCGTGCGACCACGCACAGGCAGGCAACGATATGAAACGCGAGATACGAAAGGTGCACTTGTTTATAATTTCAGAACTCCTGATCTGGTGGAATTTGATTTGATACCAAATTAAACACAAGACGCAAATTTGTGACTGGCAAGACGCGTGTATCTCCTGCCCAGTATCCACGTTCCAGCGGAGGGAGTAAAAACAGGGGTCATGCTATTTTCCATCCAGCAATGGGAATGCCTTCTATTGAATCCTTACCTATCTCACTGTAATTAATAAGCTTAGGTACTTTTTGACAAAAAAGGCACTTCAGGAGTTCTGAATTTCAAATCATTTTGTCATTAGAATTTGCTTCGGATTTCGAATTTCGTGTTTCGGATTTCACAATTATCGGATTTCAACATTAAATATTTTGCCAAAAAGTACGCACTTACGAATGGAAGTGTGCAAAGAAATTACTGCATAAGGTACTAACTAACCGAAAAAAGATCATTTATTATTACTTTTTCAACGATGATACAATTTTATCAACATTATAATCAAAAAGAGAGAGATAGTCCTCTGTTTCTTTTTGCCCACCCGGCATAATTGGCAGTGCGATAATGGTTGCTCCTGTTTTATTCGCTACAAATTCAGACATCCTGCGTTCCCGAAATGGTTCAACAATAATAAGTTTCACTCCCTCTCTTTTCATCATGGGAATAAGTTCATTAATATGTGTGGGAGAAGGAGGAATGCCAGGTTTAGGCTCAAGTGTCCCCACCACATCAAGATTGAAACGTTTTGCAAAGTAAGGATATGTTTTATGATAAGTGATTACTTTTGTCCCCTTAAAAGGCGCTAATTTTTTTTCCCATTCAGCCAGTTTTATTTTCAGTTTTTCAATAAACGCATTATAATTGCCTTCGTAATACGAACAATTTGCCGGGTCAATATCGCATAATCGTTCACTTATTTGTCTTGCAATCGTCATTCCGTTTAAAGGATCGAGGGTAAAATGAGGATTCCCCATAGAATGAACATCCCCCATCGAACGGTCGGACATCAAAGGATCCGGTATTTCCAGAGGATTGATTCCTTTTGAGGCAAGGATATATCCGGAATGTCCCGGAAGTATATTTTTATTTCTTGCCCCTATTATGAGATTCCGCAGCCAGCCAATCTCTAATTCCATCCCCACTTCAATGAATAAATCCGCTTTGTTCAGCTTTACGATAAAGCTTGGCTTCGCATCAACAAAATGCGGATCTTCCGTGGGTTTTGCAATGCTTGTTGTTGTAACATAGTCCCCGCCGATTTCTTTCGCCAAAGATTCCAGGTCAGCGGTTGACGTTACAATCTTTATTTTATCTGCGTAAGAAAATGTTTGCAGAGACACGAGAAATAATAACCAGAACCACAGATAGGGTAGAATTTTTGCTTTCATAGATTTACCTCTTTTTATCGTTGATTTTTCAATAAAATGCTAAAAAACATCTTTAACGTTGGAGTTCAGGTTGCAACCCTCCTGTGGGAAGATACATTTTTCTTGTTTAGTAATTTAGAATTTATGCGCTCCATGCGACCCTAACAGAAATTCAAACTGGAGAATTACGGAATGTTCGGTACTGTCATTTCCCAGTATATTATCATAGTTATATTGAAGTCTTATCTTTGAAAATTCGGATGGGTAAAATGTGAGATTGGGGGAGAGTCGCCCGCGCTCAAAACCTAATGGGTCTGATGCTTCTTTTTCTCCATCCACATAATCACCGCGAAGTCCGACAACCCATCTTCTTTTAAATCCCCAGCATACCTGAGAATAGGCGCCCCAGTTATTCATTATTTCATTAGACATTCCTGCATTTACATCTTCACCCGCCTCGAAACGTCTGCCCATAATCTCCGTTTGCCACGTTACAAAGGGGAATCCCCCAGCGGCATATTTAGATTTCCACTTCCAGAACATATCAAGACCGTAAATGATTGTATCTTTATCCCTTCCTGTAGAATTTGGGCCAAATGCCGCCGAGGCGCCTAATAAAACAGTCGTTTCATCCGTTACTTCGAAAGAAGTTGTAATACGTGGCGTATACAGCATGTCTTCCATGCCGCGTACGCGGGTTTCAACTGCCTCACGCCCAAACAGTGCTTCTTCATTCCTGAAACTGTGTGCCGTTTCTCCCTGACTGTTCTGCACGGTAAAAAATAATTCCGTATAGTTGCTTGTGGGCGCCAGCCATGAAAGTCTTGCCCCTGGCCCTCTCATCCCATCAGGTCCCAGAAATCTGCCATTGACTAATGGTTGGTCTGCAAAGTCCCATGCGTGGGGATGGAATGGATTCAACCTCCCAAATTCGGTAAAGAAGGTGCCTGCTTTTGCCTGCAGGTTAAGCGGAAGCGACATGGATGTCAAGAAAGCCTCTTCCACCTCAAGAAATGATTCACCATCATTGTCGATCTGAAATACAATGTTTGCTTGTCCCTTAAAGTACGGATCTACTGCCCCATCAAATGTAGTTTCTAAATTTTGAACCGTAAACCCACGCTGATTAGCATCGTGTCCGCCCATGTTAAGGTTTTCCAAATCTTTAGCAGTCGAGCCTGCTGCGGCAAATAGACCATCAAATGAAATATTCATATAACTCTTTCCCATGCTCCACAAATTAATCGGTTGTGCCGTAGACCATTTTCCCGGAGCCTGATCAGGAGTAAGTTGCGCAGTAGCCGTGTAATCCAGTTCCTCTTTCTCAATAGCATCATATTTTAATTCCATGTCTTTAAGCTGTTTTTCTTTATCCTGAAGTTGTTTTACAACGTCTTCAAATTCTTCTTTTTTTACGTAAACGCCTTCAAGGCCGGCAAGCTTTGCGTCAACTTCCGCAGGCAGCGATTCTTTTTCAGTTAATTGCGCCTTTTCTTTTTCTAAAGTAGCAATTTTTTCCTGCATTTTATCTAAACGGCTGTTGTAATCCCGTTTCATTTCTTCAATAAGCATCTTCATATCCTGAAATTGATTCATCATCGCATCGAAATCCTCTTTTTTCATATGAACACCATCTTCGGCAAGATTTAATTTTTCAGCTATGTGTTCCGAAGACGATTGATTTCCAAATTTTGAAAAATCTTCAGAAAATACCATGGACACACAATTCACTGCGAAAAACACAAAGAAAAAAATTAAAAATGGCATGTATTTCATAACAATCCTCTCCTGTATTCCGGGTTTATTACTCAGTAACGTATAATTTGATTGCGTTTTTTTGAGCGTATGTGGAAATATCCAGACAGGCAGTTTGCGAAAAATATGCCTCGTTATGAGGCAGCGCTGCTGCATATACATATTATTTTGCGGAGGATAAACCATCAGAAACGCGAAGGCAGTGAACGCCTTTTGTACGTATATCAGTGGTATATTTTTTCAGGTTTTTACCCGCAAATGCCTGTCTTTATGATAAAAGAAATACAGGGATATTGGGTGGAGGACGTATTGTGAGTTTATGAATGGTGGTTGAAGTGAGAACAGAATGTGTTGGGGCGGAAATGATAGAGGTGATGCCGGCAAATGTTTCGAACGTAAGAAATTGGCACGTTAGGGAGGATGTTTTTAACCATTGGCATATTTGGCATGTTTCAGGGTTGTGCTGCCCGGCATCTTCCTGATGTTTAATTTGTGCGTCTGTTGTTTCTTCTACAACATGAGCTTGGGTATGGTCACACTCGCTTACCCCAAAACTACTATTATGAAAGCCGCCTACGGTAAGCGTCAGTAAAAGATAAGGAATAAGGAACGTCAGAACTGAGGTATTGATAAATTTTTTATTTTGCAGACTATGTTGAAGAAACATGGCATGAATTCAGTGTAAAAAAAGATTTTTATTAAACACGATAGTTATGCTAGATACTTTTCTACATCAAGTCAAGCTTAAAATATGGTGTTGTTACATTATAAAATAATTGTGACAGCAAGTGGAAATCCATAGTTCCCGCCAATAAAAACATCTTTTTCTTGTAAGTTTTTGAAAGGCATGTGTTTTTAATTGATTATATGGGGCTTGCAATCCAAAATTGTATGTGATAAAGTCGGAACCTTTGTCATGCTATACCTTACTGGTTCACCAATTGTGATTTCTTAAAAGTTGCTGTTGTAGAGCAAAGAGACTCTTCGCTCTACATTTCGTGATTTGCGAACCTGTAAGATATACTTTCTTAATTTTACAAAAAAGGACTTTTGTGCATAAAGGCGAATAAATGACACTAGATTTTAAAATGTGGTATACATTATCATTGCTTATCATCATGAGCATTCTGCTTATCTTTGATATCATAGAGCTGGAAGTATTGTTTTTTTCTATATTACTGCTTTTGCTTATGGGAAAAATAATCACATTAGAGGAGGCGTTCGCGGGATTTTCAAACGTCGGCATGCTCACCATTGCCCTTTTGTTTGTCATTGCAGGCGCATTAAGCAACACCGGTATGTTAAAGCAAATTAGCCCAATTATATTGGGGAAAGAAAATACCCGTATTAGTCATACATTATTAAGACTTTTATTCCCCGTATCAATCATCTCTGCATTTATAAATAATACCCCTGTTGTGGCGATGTTTATCCCAACGATACGTGCGTGGACGGAAAAACATCATTACGCTCCCTCTAAATACCTGATTCCGCTTTCTTATGGCGCGATATTGGGTGGGATGTGTACGCTTATCGGCACAAGTACAAATCTGATAATTCATGGGTTAATGATTGATTATGGCATGGAAGGATTGGGATTTTTTGAGATTTCAAAGATAGGCATACCTGTCACCATTTTAGGTATTTTATTTATGAGTTTTTTAGGCCATCGCTTGCTTCCTAACAGAAAAGAGCCATTGATTGAATTAGGTGAACACACCAGGGAATTTGTCATAGAACTGAAAGTTACACAGGAATATGAAAACATAGGAAAGACCATAGAAAACGCCGGACTGAGAAGGTTGAAGGGACTCTTCCTTTTTCAAATTGAGAGAAATGGGCGGAGAATCGCTCCTGCAAAACCGGATGAAAAAATACTATTAGACGACAGATTGTTTTTTACCGGGATTCCAAAGACTATTTTGGAATTGCAGAAGATTCCAGGATTGCAGTTGACGAAGGATTCACACTTTAATCTCAAACAATATGATTCAGCGGAAATAAGGACATTTGAGTGCGTTGTTTCCCGAGGTTCTCCCTTAGTAGGGAAAACGGTTCGTGATAGCGATTTTCGTTCTAAGTATGAGGCGGTTATTATTGCAATACACCGGCATGGGGAACGTATTGCAAAAAAAATTGGCGATATTGGTTTGCGTCCGGGTGATACCCTGTTGCTGCTGGCAGGAAAGAATTTTTATAAAAGGTGGTACCATTCAAAGGATTTTTATCTCATTGCGGTTGCAGAGACATTGCCTTCTAAACCTCAGTGGAGGGGATATGTTTCTTTGGGCGTATTTTTTATGATGATTATTTTGACAGTGGCAAATATTCTTCCCCTCTTGTCTGCCGCAGGTTTAGGGGTTATTATTCTGGTTTTAACCAGAACGGCAAATGCCGGTGAAGCCAGAAGGACGATTGATTGGCGGGTGCTTATAATCATTGCAATGTCCCTGGGAATTGCAAATGCCGTAAAACAATCCGGCCTTGCGGATGTTTTGGCGCATATAATCGTCAGGATTGGAGATCATTTTGGCGTGCTTGGGGTATTGGCAAGCATTTATTTTTTCACAAGCATTTATACATTAGTCATTACGAATAATGCGGCGGCTGCAATGTTGTTTCCGATAGCTGTTTCTGCCGCTTCCGCTATCAATGTAGACCAGCGCGGATTTGCCATCGCCATCATGATCGCCGCCTCTGCCAGCTTTGCAACTCCCATTAGTTATCAGACAAATTTGATGGTATATAGTCCTGGTGGTTACAGATTCAGGGATTATCTGATGATAGGGGCGCCTTTGCAGCTTGGGATTGGGGCAATAGCGATAGCCTTGATCTATTGTTTTTATTTTTAAATGAACCCGCGATACTGTTCGATGGCCAATTGTTTTTTTGCCGGCATGCCAAAAACAATTTTATTACATCATTACTTTGTTAAAATAATATGCAAAACAACCTTAATTCCCTCTATTTAAAAGGATTTATGCTTTGAAAAATCCTTGATTAATACCATACAATAAGTAGGATGCCGAACGCAAAGGCATACAAAATATATCACTTTATGAACGGTTTCAGTGGTTTTTAACAAAGTAATGTTACATTATCAATATTTTTTTGTTTTTTTGGCAAAATATTTAATTATGAACTCCGATAATTGTAAAACACGAAACAAATTCTAATGACAAAATGATTTGAAATTCGAAAGGAATCTGTGTGTATAAGTTGCCAAATGCCTGTTTGTTTTTTCCTATTGTATTTTAACTACCATAAATTATAATGAAACCGCTGTGGCTTGCTAGTCACAAAACTAGCGTGGAATCTGTACTACTATCCATCAACTTCTTGTTTTTAATGCTAGTTTTTCAAAATGCATAATCGTAAGACATTGATTAGATGAGGTTTCCGTAAAGTTTGTAGCGTTGGTTTTTTTGTCATTTGAATTTGTTTCGTATTTCGTGATTGTTTGGTTCTGGTTATGCCAGCTTAGCTTGTAATGCCCGGCAAAGCAGGGAATTTTCAGTGTCACTCTTCTGCCGGAACAACAATTACAGTTGATAACCTACGGGATTGCCTCTTTTTTTCTATTATTTATCGTATGTCTTTTCCTGTCTTGAAAGATACCATTAAAAATATTCTCTCCGTTTTTATCGTTATTTGCCTGACAACATTTTTTTCCGCTATAGAACTGTATGCGGAGTTGCCTTCGTTTCTCATTCCTCCAAAAGAGTTTTCAGCCTTTGACACACCAAACGACGCCGGAGAGACGGTGTCACTCACATGGGAAGCTTCTCCCAGCGACTGTGCAGATGTTTTTTATGTAATTTATGCGGATAAAGAAAAAAATGGTTCCTTTGAAAGGGAAGCGTTGCATATTCAATCAAATACTTGTTATCGAAAAGGTGTACCTGAAATTTATGGCTACAATGAAGACAACGGGAATTATCACTATGTGCAGATAAATCCGCGAAAGGTTTTTAACGAGGAGACCTTGGGAAAAAGGCAGCATTTTTATTTTAAACTTGCTGTAATTTCAGGGGAGGAAAAGGTTTTTTCAGAAAGCATTGCTTTCGCCACGCCACGCGGAAACTGGCTGGACATGAAAAAGATCAATAATTTTGCTATTATGATTGTTTTTTCCGCCATTGTCCTCTATTTCATCCTGCATGCCAGACGGAATCCCGACATGTTTTTGAGGAAGATAGGAGGGCTTGATGCGGTTGATGAAGCCCTGGGACGCGCCACGGAAATGGGTAAACCGGTGCTTTTTGTGCATGGCTTGACGCCAATGGGTACAATATCAACGATTGCGTCCACCAATATTCTGGGCAGGATTGCCCGCAAAATTGCTGACTACGATGCTACCCTCAAAGTGGTGAATAGTGACCCGATCGTCATGTCCGTTAGTCAGGAAGTGGTAAAGGAATCTTATCTTGAAGCAGGAAGGCCTGATGCTTACAATCAGGATAACGTATTCCTCGTTGCCGCTGAACAATTTCCTTATGTGGCAGCAGTGAGCGGTATCATGACGCGCGAAAGGCCTGCAGCCAATTTTTTTATGGGATACTTCTACGCAGAGGCTTTGCTTTTAGCCGAAACAGGCGCATCCACAGGGGCAATACAAATTGCCGGCACTGACGCATATACGCAGTTGCCGTTTTTTATCACTACGTGTGACTATACATTGATAGGAGAAGAACTTTACGCTGCAAGCGCTTATTTATCAAGGGAACCAATGCTTATGGGTACGCTCAGGGCGCAGGATGTAGGGAAAGGGCTTCTCATTATTATATTACTCATAGGTACTGCGCTTGCCAGTTTCGGGCTTACGTTTATTACGCATTTGTTTGAGGCTTTTTGATCAGGATTGCTTGATCAAAAACAATTATATAAATTTTAGTAACACTTTAGTCTTTTGAAAAATTCCCGTTATAGAAAAAATACCATGTAGCCCCGTCAGGGGCGGTCTGTTTGTAGCGCAATAAAATTCAATAAGGTAAATAGCTCCGTAGGAGCGGCCTGTCCGTATTCAGGCAGACCTGTTTAATATGGATTTACAAGAGACAGGTCGCTCCTAATTGCAGAGACAGGTTTCAAAACCTGTCTCTACGATCTTTTATAATATTCTATTTTGCTACAAACAGGCTGCTCCTACGGAGCTTATATGTAATACATTTTTCAAAAAACTAAAGTGCTACAAATTTCATAATATTTTGGTTTTTTGAAAAATTCCAATAATAGCAGTGTTTGCCGCATAGTGTGTAGAGATGAAGCATTTGCATGTTTGAGCATAAACGCATGTATGCACGTTCTCGCAAATGCTTCGCCCCTACGGTTTCATAGAACTAAAGTATTGTAACACTTTCGTTCTATGAAAAAAAACGCTCGTTCCCAAGCTCCGGCTTGGAAACGGGATTGTTTTGAGAAGCTCCAGCTTCGAATGGAAAAGATAATGGGCCCATGTCAGCTTGTACTTTTCAGTATGTTATCAAGATATTTGGAGTCCTATTTTGAGCCGAATAATTCTTGCTAAATGGAAGCGAGAGCTTCCAATACCATTGCGTTCCCAAGCCGGAGCTTGGGAACGAGCATTTTTGTTTACGTTTTTTTTCATTGGGATTTTGTATTTTGGAATTTGTTTCGTATTTCGTGCTTCGTGCTTTGTATTTTGTATTTTTTATCTCGTGCTTGTTTGGTTTTGGCTATGCCAGTCTGGGTTTTATAGAGGATGTTTTATTATGATTACCGACACTGAAATACGGATAAAGGGAATAAAGGCACTTACAGAATCTCTTGGTGATGTTGAAGCGGATCGTTTTATTTCTCTTATTCAAAGAAAACTATTTGATTATACAAAATGGCGTCAAGGCATGGATGAAGAATCATCAATAGAGGAAATCAGCAAAAGGGCAATGGCTGTTAGTAATAAAAATACCAGGCAATAGAACCTATTTGTTACAAATAAACGTAATTTTTTAGAACGGCTTTTGTTTTAGCAGGCAATTATTTATGAATCTTTTAAAACGAACAATTCCACTTATCATTGCCTTTGTTATGGGCGTACTTATGGCAATACAATATTACGTCCCCCACAAACTCTCGCAAAATCTGCTTGAAGTTGTAACACGATGGGACAGGATTATCGCCGGTTTTGCCGTGTTTATTGGCGCATACAGCTTATTCCATCTGCATTGGGCAAGGATCAGGAGAAAAGTCGAAGGGTGGGGATACAGTGTCTTTGTCTTTTTTGGGGCAGCAATTACTATTACATTCGGACTCCTGAATGGAGGAAAATTTTTCTGGCATAATAAACAGGATGGGACGATGCTGGATTGGATATACTATTATGTGCAGGTGCCTGCCGGGGCGACAATTTTTTCCATTCTGGCATTTTTTATTGCTTCTGCTGCATACAGAACCTTTCGTGCGCGTACAAGAGAGTCTGCTGTGCTGCTCATTGCAGCAATTGTTGTTATGCTGGGGCGTGTTCCCATCGGAAATTATATTTCTCATTACATACCGGCAGTCGCCGATTGGATCATGGCAGTTCCAAACCTTGCCGCAAAAAGAGGTATTCTGCTGGGGGTAAGCTTTGGGGCTATTGCTACTTCAATAAAGATAATTTTTGGCATCGAGCGGTCTTATCTTGGCGGAGGGGATTAGTGGAAAGATTATTGCATATCGACCGCCGTATCATTTTTGCAATTATTACGGTTGCAGTCATTGTCTCTCTTATTTTACGATTTGAACTGCCAATACCCGCCTCAATACCGGTTCAGGGAGTATACAACAAGGTGGAATCCCTTCCTGAAGGGTCGCATGTTCTTATATCATTTGATTATGACCCTTCTTCAAAGGAAGAACTGCAACCAATGGCAATTGCCTTTCTCCATCACTGTTTTCAAAGGAATTTAAAGGTTATAGGGATGACACATTATCCTGGGTCTCCGGGTCTGGCAGAGCGGGCAATTGTATCCGTAGCGGAGCAGTATCAGAAAGTAAACGGCGAAGATTATGTATTTCTCGGCTTTAAACCCGGTTCTGCATCACTTATTATAAATATGGGAGAGAATTTATATTCCGCCTTTCCAAAGGACTATTATGGGAATGATACTTCTACTTTACCGATATTGCAGGAAGTTGAGTCGTTGAGGGATATTGAATTATTGTTTGACCTTGCTGCAGGTACAACAATAGAACTTTGGATTGTTTACGGAAAGGAAAAATATAAATTTGAACTCGGCGCCGGCTGTACGGCGGTAATGGGACCTGATATGTATCCTTTTCTCCAGTCAAAGCAGTTGGTAGGATTGCTCGGGGGGTTAAAAGGTGCGGCAGAATATGAAGCGTTGGTAGGAAAAGAGGCAAACGCGGTGAGCGGAATGAGGCCGCAAAGTGTTGTGCACGTAATAATCATTTTATTTGTCATATTTGGAAATGTTATTTATTTTGCCTCCGGAAAGGCACGGCATGCGTAAAGATTCTAATTATTATATCCTTGTAGGCTCTATTATCCTGTTTATCATTGTAAATATTGTATTAATGACATCGGGAAAGCTGCCTTTCTCTTCAGATGGATTTGGTATTATTTTAGGGGCGGGGATAACCCTGGCAATATACAGCTTCCTTTATCGGGACAATCCTGCGTTTAAGATTACCGAAAATCTTTATGTTGGCGTCTCATTGGGTTATACCATAATCATAACGTGGTATAATTTTTTAAAACCCGATTTATATGACCCGCTTATTGTGCCGTTGTTTTCTGCCGCAGCGGAAAAGGCTCCGCAGTATTCATTAATCATTCCATCTATGCTGGGAGTCTTTATGCTCCTGAGATTTTCAAGGCGATTATCATGGTTAAGCCGTTGGACATTTGCATTTGTGGTTGGACTCGGTGCGGGCGTAAGTATCCCAAGGGTGATTTCCGCCTTCATCCTTGAACAAATAAAACCTTCCCTACACCCGGTATTTTCCGGAGGTGAAACCGTATTCTCCAGCATTAATACATTACTCATCCTGCTTGGGGTTATTTCTGTTCTTATTTATTTTATCTTTTCAGTAGAACATAAGGGTTCGATTGGGACAATCTCCAAAATAGGGATATGGTTTCTTATGATTTCTTTCGGCGCATCTTTTGGATACACTGTTATGGGGAGGTTATCGCTGCTTATCGGAAGGATTCAATTTTTACTAAAAGACTGGCTTGGCGTTTTGCAGTAAAAAATATGCGGCACTGGCGCGTAACAATGCCCCGTACTTGTAGTAGCGCATTTTATAACAGGGGAAAACTATGGGGTTCAAATCATTGCTGGGTATCAAGAAACACCAGTGGAAAAAAACAGTTAATAAATATATTGTTAAAACAAAAACAGCGTTTCCCCAGTATCCCTGGGATGACTTTTACCGGATAACGGAATATTTTCAGGGACGAGGACTGTCTTCACTGCCCGAACGCGCCTTCTTGTTTCGTCTGTGCCACGATCTCCAGGCAAATGCAAAAATTGTTGAGATTGGCAGTTGGATTGGTGAGTCGTCCTGTCTCCTGGCGTCGGGGCTAAAAGGTGAGGATGCAAAATTATATGCCATTGACAACTTCAAAGGGCAGGCAAGCGACCCTGCCGCCAGAATAAGGTATCAAGAGAGAATGTCCCGGTTGAAAATAAACAACACGAAGGAAATATTTGACAAAAACATTGCCCATTTTAAGCTATCATCGAAAGTCGAATCGATTGCTGCCGATTCTCTTGAGGCTGCAAAGTCGTTTCGGGAACCTCTCCATTCAATAGACTTTTTGTTTATTGACGGCGACCATTCGGAAGATGCAACAAGAAAAGACATTACGACGTGGATGCCGTTTCTGAAACATGGAGGAACTGTTGTTTTTCATGATTTTTCTTCTAACCACGGCGTTCCGCAGGCCATCTGGTGGGCGATACAACAATCATATTTTTCCGGACTCGTGGGCATCTACGGGACGATGATCGCCTTTAGATCCAGCGAAAGCCTTGAGAAATGAGTCTGAGAACCAGCCCTCTCGTGAGGCAAAAGCTTCGGGACTGATAAGAAGAGATTGAAACGATGGATTTCACAGGTGCTTGCTTTTGTTGAGTATACTGCATCGAGCTTGAGTTGTTTAAGTTTTGTGAACGGAAAAAAATTATACTACTTAGCGGCAATTCTTTTTAATCCCTACCTCAAACCATTTGGGCTAATTTTGGAGACACCATACTTAATTCTGCAGATTCTCTCGTTCCCATGCTCCAGATTGGGAATGTGCCTGTGCCATGTGGTAAATGCATGGACACATCCCTTATTTTCTCACCAAATCAAGCAAGTAATATGGGGTGTGTCCCTAATTCTCTCTAATTCTCTGAGGCAATGTTGGATTTCCATTTTGACGGACCGTTCCCTTTGTTAAATGATACAATTAAAACTACTATACAAATATGTTTTGTTTATACATTATTTGTAATAGTATATTTCGGTTGCAATAAAGCATATGCAATGGAACATAGACCTAATATTCTGCTTTTTACCATTGACGCCTGCCGGCCTGATCATCTTGGATGTTACGGATATTCTAAAAACCTGACTCCGAATATTGATTCCCTTGCAAAAGAAGGGGCGCTGTTTATCAATGCATTTAGCCAGTCGGCATGGACTACGCCCGGGATGATTTCGATATTCACTTCCTTATATCCGTTTACCCATAAGGTGGAAGCCCGGGGAGATTCGCTGGATACAAAGGTAGTGACATTGCCTGAAATTCTCAGGGAAAACGGATATGCCGTGCCCGTGCTGCCAAGGTTTGTTGATATCCCCAATTACCGGAACCTGGGTTTTGATGCGGTGGAAAAAGGGCAATTCGAGGGAAAAGAAGTCGGGGATTTGTTGAAATTATTACATGCCTACAAAGATCAACCGTTTTTTATATGGTATCATTATCACGGACTGCATTTGCCCTATAATCCCCCGGATTCTTATCGCAAGGAAATTGCTGAAGCTAATGGTATGAAACCTGAGCACGAATCCGAAGGGGTTTCACTGATAAAAACGAAGTCGGTTATCAAGCATGATGCCGTTGTTTTTACCGATGAGGAGAAAAGCCTTGCGGTTGCTTTGTATGATAGCCAGTTACCGCCATTGGACGATTCTATAGGGATACTGGCCGCGAAACTGAAGGAATGGGAATTGTACGAAAATACAATAATTATCATCACTTCCGACCATGGGGAAGAGTTGTTTGAACATGGGTTTGTTGGCCATGCATCGACTTCGTTAAACGCAAAGCTGTACGATGAAATAATACGAATACCGCTCATCATTTTGTGGCCGAAAAAAATAACATACAAACGCATCGGCGCAAACGTGCAACAGATTGATATTATGCCCACAATTCTTGATATGCTTGGTATTGCAAGCACAAATGCATCAGAGGGACGTTCACTGTTGCCGTTAATGGAAAAGGATCAAGGCGGGGAATCATCGATAGTCTATTGTGAAACCATTATGGGCGGATATCAAAGCACCGAAGTATTGCGAAATATCAGATTGCGCTGCATAAGGACGGAGAGATGGAAGTTGATTGCCAAAAATGGCAATAATGTGGATACATATGAGCTGTATGACCTGAAAAACGACCCTGGAGAAAAAAATAACGTTGCCAAAAAATACCCGGATATTGCACTTGATTTGAAAGAAAAACTCTTTTCAAAAACCGGCAATAACAAATAGTAACGGCGATGCATTTGTATGTTTTGGCGTGAACGCATGTATAGTCAAAGAAATCCGATTTGGGAAATTCCTGGTAACCCGGCCGCTTAAAACACACCCCGCCTGCCTGTGCGTTACACGCAGATAGGTCAGCTACGCTGCCATCCCTCTTTTTAGAGGGAAAAATGAGAAGTCCCATCTATCAAGAGGGGATTTAGAGGTGTGTTTATTATTATAAAACCAGTCATCATGTTTCATTTGCAACACCCAGAAACGATGAAAATGGTTTTATAACCATATCGTGTTGTAGTATCTGTACTTAAGTACCTGCCCATAAATAACTCCTACAAGTTTTGATTGCAAAGTAATTTGCCGTGCGCTATTTTCCAGTGCATTCGGATAAGAAGAATCCACAGTTATATGATTTATTTATGGACAATTCCTAAGCTATTTTTTGTAGTCTTACTTTCGAGTTGGAAACATCTGGCATTTCTGTTTCTGTACCGGTTCAAATGTATAGGGCCATCCAAAAGGTATCAGCTTGTCATTGCTAGGGTATCGGCTTGTCATTGCGAGGGTCTCCGCTTGT
>NZ_CAADGZ010000032.1:0-31957 GCF_900696675.1 uncultured Candidatus Kuenenia sp.
TTATTAAGGGGGGAAAAGGGGGGTTGTTTTTGATCAAATAATTCATAGCACCTTAGTTATTTGAAAAATCCAAGGGGACATAAAAAACAATGTAGCCCCTTTAGGGGCGGTCTGTTTGTAGCGCAATAAAATTCAACAGGTAAATAGCTACGTAGGAACGGCCTGTATATGATTGACAGGAAGACAGGCCGCTCCTACGTAGCTTATCGGTAATACGTTTTTTTTAAAATCAAAGTGTTACAATAATTCTTAACTTAATGACATTGGTTTACAAACCTGAACCCGCCGGTAGTCGTGTAATGTTTACGCTTAATAGTTACTGTTTTTTTTGCAGTTTTTGTTTACTGCAAATGAAAAAGGCTTACGAGCCTTTCCTTTCCGTTATATTTTACTTTAACACTATTACTATCAAAAAACTTCATTTCTTCAATTTCATCAGCCGTAATTCCCTCTAATTTATTTTGCAGTATGTTTTTGATTTGGTCTTCCCTGTCTCCTAATTTTACCTTTTCTTCCGGGGACAGGTTTTGGGAGGAAATAATATCTTCAAGGATCAGGCGGTCTAAATCTTTCCCTTTTCTTGCCCTTTTTATAAATTCCAGTTCCCGCTCCCCCATTTGCAATGGTATCTGATTTATGATGTCCTGGACTTCTTCAATTACGGTTTCCACCGTGCTGATAAATTCCACTTCGCCGAAGAGGTCTTTTAGTGTGCTTTTTAAATAATCGTAATGCGTGCAGGCAAGACACAGGTGAGAAATAGTATTTTTTTTTATAAATTCTTTTAAATTTACATAGATGAGGTCTCTTGCTGTTTTGTAAAATTCCTTTTGTTTTTCTTCCGTATCAAAGCTTTTTTTGTATAACATTTCCGATAAGACCGCCAGTAATGGGGTTGGCTTTGCCAACACATGGTATCCTGCTTCTCTGATACGTTTTTCATAAATGCCGCTTTTTATTGTTCCTACCGTGCCAATAATGCCAATCCTTGCGTCTTTTGGCAGCGCGTTTATTTTTAATAATGTTTTCTTTACAGGGCCAATAAATTGTATGTGTGGAAAACGGATACGTAATTTTTTATGATTAACCATGGTATCCACCGTATTGCAGGCAAAGCAGACGATGACGTCTCTGGGAATGATCCCCAGCCAGATGAATACTGTTTTAAGAAAGTACGGAGTATTATAAATAAACCGGTAGAAAAACCCGTTTGATTGATGCATGGTTTTGCAGCGTTCGTTTATTTCATGAACTGCCCGAAAGGTGATGTCATTTATTTCCTCCTTTGATTTTTGTCCGAACGGGAAATTCGCCTTGTCGGTAAAAAGCAGCAGTTTTATATTTCCCACGGGCAGTATCCTGTTAAGTTTTTCCGTTACAATAATCCCGCCCTGTCCGGAATCAAAGATGCCTATTATTAAGGGTTTCTTGTCTTTCATTTTCTTTTGCGGTGCATTTTTTGCCTCCATGGTGCTGGTGATTCTTTTGATAGCCGCCACATCGCCTGCGACCGATAAATCAATGGAGTGTTTTTCCACCAGGTTTTTGAATACATTATTTTTTAAAACGTTTTCGATTCTCGATATAATATCTTTAAAGACGTATTCTTTTTCCCAGTAGTCATTCTGGGCATTTTGTATTTTTTCAAGGTAAGATGCGATAATTCCTCCGGATTTTACAATGGAATCTCTGGCAACAATCTTCCCTTTTTTTATCAGTATGTGATACCCTTCCTGGGAGATGCCTGCATTTGCAGCAGAAATAACATAACGGGCCTGAATGCTTTCAGCATTATGGTCGTGTATCTGGTTTTCTATGGCAGCCAGAAAAACGATGTCAACCTTTTCATTCAGTAGTTGATAGGGTTCGGCATAAACACTTGCTCCCCGGAAGCCATAAATGCCGCCGCATGTTTCTTTATGCCTGATTAACGCATCTACGTCTATCCCCTCATAATTATACACCGCCACTAATTTCTTTTCTCTCCGTTCATATTCGCTTACCGCAACTACTTTTGCTCCTTTTCGTGAAAAGAACTGTGACGCGTTTAACCCGATGTTGTCAAAACCGTGAATAACAACCGTCTTTTCCGCCAAATAATTCTTTCTTTCCCTTCCAATCCGTACTTTTAAATAGTCTTTTGGATCTTCATTGTGCCAAACCAGAATATTCGTGATTTCCACCGCAGCAAATGCTGTGGCTTCTCCTCTGCCTGCTAATCCGCCGTGAGTTTTAAACGTAACGGCGCCCAATTCCGGGACGCTTCTTTTTGCTTCCGCCGGTATTTTTATTTCCTTTGCAAACGCCGCTGCTGTTTTTAAATAAGGCAAATCTACTGTCCATACAATCTCAGCATCCCTGATGCTTTTTAATTTTTCCAAAAGCCCTTTTTCTCTGATTTTTTCCATCTCAGTTAATGCCCTGAAATGGCCATCTGCAATAGAATCCATCATTGCGCCATCGGTGCCTATGTCCGGGCCGGGGGAATATGCATCATACCCCATAATCCCTTCTTTTGTAAGTAAGTAACCTACTTCCCTGACCAATCTCCTTTTTTCATTATTTGTCAGGTCAATGGATTTAAGAAATAGTTCTCCCCTGTCATATTCCGGTTTGCCAAGAAAAATTCCGCACATTCCTCCACCAAGCGGGAGGGAATATAGAGCAAGTTTTAACGTGGTTACAATGGAAAGGGCTTCAATTCCCTCAGAGACCCATTCAAAACAAAATTCACGTATTTCATCAAGAGATGTCTTTTGTTTCCGTAATTGGTCAAAAAGTTCAAAAAAGCCATCCCCAAGAATATGGGGCGGGATTAACAAGATACCACCTTTAGGCGGGCCAAGGGCAAGATTGTGGAAAACTACCGTTATTCGCAGAACTAATTTTACGCCGCCATCAGTGTAGAATTCCAAAGGTATTTTCCAGACATGCTCAGGCGTCTTAAGAACGGGAAATAATTTATGGCAATTCTTGTAAAAAACGGGATCTTTTTCCCTAATGACTTCAATCGCTTCGTCAAGCCGGTTGTGAACGTTTTTTAAAAGCGGATTTTTAATTTTTCTGTTTCTAAACAAAAGGGACGAATTCATGGGTATATGTGCCGGACATTGAAAATTTGTTTTATTTGCAGGAATAAGGAATGTATTGATTGTTTTAGTTAACTAAATATTTCAATACTTCTCAAGATATTTCCTTTTTCTGATAAAGTTAACAAAAAAAACAAGGGGGAGGTATTTTAAAGTCCAGAACCTAAATGCAGAACCCTGATCCGGGGGAATTGTAAAACTGTAGGGGCGAAGCATTTGCCCGTTTTTCGATCTCGTTCCCAAGCTGGACAGACTTGGAACGAGCGCTTTTGCTTTTTTAAAAAACTAAACTGCTGACTGCTGACTGCTGACTGCTGACCAATGACTAATGACCAACGACTTCCATACGGGAAATGAAAATTTTATTGTAATCACATTTTACTATCTGATATAAAATATGTCCTTCATTTCTTCAATTATTTAAAACCGGAAAACACATCATTGTCAAAATAAATAAACTATTTTTTTAGGGAAGGGAGAGAATATCGTATGAAAATCAGAGACATTATGGTTACAGATCCAACAGTAGTGCCTGCTTCTGGTACATTTTACAACCTAATGGAAATGCTTGGGAAAATCAGGTTTCACGTCATATTTGTGGTGGACGATAAGGAAAAACTTGTTGGGGTTGTAACCGAGACCGACCTCTTAAAGGTGCTTATGCCCAAATATTTAAATTCGGATGACGCATTATTTTCAATTATGGGTGAAGATTATTTTGATAAAAGATGTCTTGAGTGCAAAGATATGGATATTACCGAAATTATGTCAAAACCAATTTTGGCCGCTACTGCCAGCGAGAACGATACCATAATAAAAGTTGCAGCCGCCATGTTGAACAGAAAAATACACGCAGTTCCCGTGTTAAGGGACGGCAAGGTGGTGGGAATTGTGTCGCGTTTGGTTCTTTTACGGTACATGACAAAGGTTGTCAAAAAAAGATAAGGCGTCCGCATTTTGATTTACGATTTACGAGGTACGATTTTAAATCGTAAATCGCAAATCTATCTTGTGTAACATGCTGACAAGCCTGTAAGCTAAATTGTGTAATTTAACACTTGGAGTTTAATGATTTTATGACGAAACAAAGAAAAAAAGTGGTTTTGGCGTATTCCGGCGGGCTTGATACATCTGTGGCCATTAAGTGGATTCCGGAAAAATATGATATGGATGTTATTACGGTGACTGTTGATCTGGGTGCCGTAAAAGATCTTGAATCAATTCGTCAAAAGGCTTTGAAAATAGGGGCAAAGAAGGCCATTGTTGTCGATGCGAAAGATACATTTGTGAAATATTTCGTCATGCCGGCATTGCAGGCGGGCGCATTATATGAAGGGGTGTATCCGTTGGCAACCGCCTTGGGCAGGCCGCTTATTGCGAAATTACTGGCGGATGCGGCAGAAGATGAAAAGGCGGATGCTGTCGCCCATGGTTGCACAGGTAAGGGGAATGATCAGGTTCGTTTGGATGTCTCGTTACAGGTGTTAAACCCGAGATTACAGATTATTGCCCCGTTGCGTGAGTGGAAGATGTCCAGGGATGAAGAAATTCAATATGCGGAAGAACATGGAATCCATGTTGAGGCAAAAGTAAATAGTCCGTACAGCACCGATGAAAACCTCTGGGGGCGAAGTGTTGAGTGCGGCGTATTGGAAGACCCCTGGATGGAACCGCCTGCGGATGTTTATAAATGGACGAGAAATATTAAAGACGTCCCTGACGAACCGGCATATATAGAAATCGATTTTGAAAAAGGTATCCCGATAGCGTTAAATGGCAAAAAAACAGAAGGGGTTGCGCTTATTAATACGCTAAACGCACTGGGGGGAGAGCATGGCGTTGGCCGCATTGATCATATAGAAAACCGGCTGGTGGGGATAAAATCGCGTGAAATTTACGAGGCGCCGGCTGCCATTATACTTCATGCCGCACATAAGGCGCTCGAAGGCATGAATATGACAAAAGATGCTTTGCGCTTTAAGGAAATAGTTTCAAGTCATTATGCTGATTTGATTTACAATGGCCTTTGGTTTTCTGCCTTTCATCAGGATCTTGTCGCTTATGTATTGAGCAGTCAGAGAATTGTGAATGGAACGATTCGCGTAAAATTGTCAAAGGGGTCTTGTGCCGTAGTCGGGAGAAAATCGCCTCACGCCCTTTATAGTGAGGAACTTGCTACTTACCAGAAAACGGACGTCTTCGACCATGCGGCTTCTCTTGGATTTATTAAGATTTACGGTTTGCCTGTAAAGACGCAATCGCAGAAACAGATGAACGTTTTGAGCGGGAGGGAGGCGTTGAATTTGGAGTCAATAATGCCGCCGAAAGTATTGCCGTGAATGAGAATAGGTGATTTTTCTGCGCTGTCAGGGGTTTTCCTCCTGACAGCAACCGTATCGGGCGGTGGGGTGGGGAACTCCTGCCGCTACAGGTACTTTTGTCACCACGCGCAATATGCAGTATAATTAAACATCAGGAACTGTTGCTCACGAATGGGAATGAAAATATTCACACAAAGTCGCAAAGACCAAAAAGGGAGAAGAAAATCTTTCTCTCTGAACGGCTCTGCGCGGGTTCAGGTTTGCAACCGTCCGGCTGATCTCACGACGAAGCCGGAACCATACGTTTTATACTTTCAATCCCGCAGGGATTTATGAAGTATGAGGTACGATTTAAAATTCCAAATCTAAAATCGTAAATCGTAAGTCGTGCTTCGTAACAGCCCAATTTCCGGTAAGCAGTGCCTGCTATACATAATCTATGCTGAAGCATAGGGTTATGTATGGAATAGTTGTTCAATGAGCGTTGCGTGACGTGGCGCTCACCATGAAACAAGCGCAAGAAAGGTGAAAGAATGAAAGTTTTGTTGCTTTTTCCTCCTTCATGGCATCCTTCTCAACCATATCTCAGTCTGCCTTCCTTAACTGCCTTTTTAAAACAAAACGGCGTCAGCGATGTTATACAGAGAGATTTGAATATCGAGCTGCTGGATATGCTTCTGACGCAGAAAACATGCGGCGAATCTTACAATAAAATTACGGATAAATTACGCGGTTTAGAAGGACGTCTCATAAACAGCCTCAATTATCATGAAGAGAGAAATGCTTTAACAGAGGCCGTGGAAGCACTTCCGTGGTTCATACATAACGTAGAACGCGCAAAAAATATTTTGCGGTCTGATGCCTTCTACCACCTTGATAGCTATATGGAAGCCGTCTATATTGTGAATGAAGCCCTTCGGCTTATGTCGTCCCTTTTTTATCCTTCAGTGATGACGGCGGTAAGTAACACCATGAGGTTTTCAGTATATTCCTCGAACGATATTTTGCAGGCAATCCATTCAGAGAGAGAAAATATTTTTCTCTCCTTTTATAAAGAATATGTCCTGTCCTCAATTTTGGAAACGACGCCAAAAATAGTAGGTATTTCTATTACTAACACTTCGCAAATAGTACCTGGCCTCACCCTTGCAAAGCTAATAAAAGAACAAAACAGGGAAATTCACATCACCGTTGGCGGAAGTGTTTTTACGAAACTCATAGAGGAATTGAAAAAGGTTGATTCACTTTTTGCACTGGTGGACAGCTTTATTGTTTTTGAGGGAGAGCACGCACTACTGGAATTGTGTGCGCAGGTGGATGGCAAAAATGATTTCAAAAAGGTGCCAAATCTTGTTTACCGGGAAAAAGGCGTTATAAAGATTAACGATAATTACTTTTCGGAAGATTTAAATACCTTGCCGACGCCTGATTTTAAAGGGTTCCCTCTGTCTCTTTACTTTACCCCCTCTCTTGTTTTGCCCATACAGACCTCGCGGGGTTGCTATTACAGGAAATGTGCCTTTTGTAATTTGCACCTTGACCATAGAAACTTTCGGTTACGGCGCACTGACCTGATAATGGAAGATATACAGAAACTTTCACGGGAATACCAAACAAAGTGTTTCTTCTTTACGGATGAATCGGTCCCGATGAATAAATTGCGTGAAATTTCTCAATGCTTATTGGAAAGCAGGGATGAAATAAAATGGATGGGAGGCGTGCGTTTTGAAAAAGCCCTTACCGGAGACGTTTTGAAAAAAATGGCGGAAGCAGGGTGTCAAAAGCTGGTGTTTGGATTGGAGTCGTATTGTCAACGTGTGCTGGATAAAATGAAAAAGGGGACAAAACGCGATGTAGTAAAAAAAACGCTGGATGAATGTTTGAAAGCGGGCATTTCGTTTCACCTTTACGTCATAGTGGGGTTTCCAACGGAGACTGAAAATGAAGCGATGGAAACACTTGACTTTGTGCTGAACGAAGAGTATCTGCATTCTGCGGGATATTCTTGTTTGCCGTCATTGTTTGGTATGGAAAAGGATTCGCCGATTGTCAATAATCCTTCGGAGTATGGTTTGGCAAGTATACGGTCACCGATAGGCGAGGATCTGGGGTTAGGGTATTTATATGCAGTGAAGGAGGGTATGTCCCCGCAAAAGGCGGAAGAAATGTATAATTATATGATAAGTAAATTAAGCGGGACATTGTGCCCCTTCCCTTACAATTATTCAATGGCAGACGGATTGTTGTATCTTGTTTATCGGAATAAGAATAATAAGGAAGAGGTTGTTCTCCGGTGAAAATATTCCTGTACGGAGGGGTATAGTCAGGGACATACACTTCAGGGTAGGTTCGGTCAAAACAAAATCAGGGCAGGATATAAAGTGATGAAAAAAAATGTGGAAGATATTGTTGTAAGCAACTTTTATAAGGACGTTCGTTGCCTTATCGAGGAAGCCCGCCATACAGTTGCCTCAACGGTCAATGCCGCTATAACCATGCTTTACTGGCAGATTGGAAAGCGGGTTAATGAAGAAATTCTGAAAGGAAAACGGGCGGAATATGGCAGAGAGATTATCGTATCACTGTCACGACAATTAATATTGGAATATGGCAACAATTTTTCCGGAAAAAATCTGCGCAGAATGATTCAATTCGCAGATGTTTACCCATCCAAAGAGATTGTCGTATCGCTGATACGGCATTTAAGCTGGACTCATTTTATCGCACTAATTCCCTTAAAAGAACCTTTGCAACGAGAGTTTTACACTGAAATGTGCAGGGTAGAGCGGTGGAGTGTACGTACCCTACGCAAGAAGATCGATTCAATGCTTTATGAGCGCACGGCTATTTCCAGAAAACCAGAAGAATTGGCAAAGCACGAATTGGCTGAATTACGTTCTAACGATAAAATATCACCAGACCTTGTTTTTCGCGATCCCTACGTGCTGGATTTTTTAAATCTGAAAGATATATACAGCGAATCTGACATGGAGGCTGCGATTCTAAGGGAACTGGAATCTTTTATTCTGGAACTTGGCGCAGGATTTACCTTTGTTGCCAGACAGAAGCGAATGGCAATTGATAACGAAGACTTCAAGATTGCAGAATATTTAACCGAATTGCCTCCAGAAGAGTTGTTGGAAAAGAAACTTCATGCAGCGATTGAGAAATCGAGAGCCTTGCTGGAGCAGCGGGCTGGAGAAAGTAAGGAACACGACAGGAAAGAATAAATGTGCCGCAAAAAAAACGAGAAAACACCAAACATCTTACGGCTTGTTCCTAATTTTCCCGTAAGTATTCTTTTACCTTGTTAAAAACACAGATTATGTTTTTATTTAAATCCATAAAAAAAAGTTTCATTTTAATATTGTTATTATGTTCATTTACGCCGTTGTTGCTGCTTCTTTTTTTCGCATTCCCCAAGGCCAAATCTGACCTGGAAGGTGTGTTGGTGCGTAACCTGGAAGGGGTGAAACAGAAGCAGGCAGAGCTGATAAAGATGTGGCTTAATGAGCGGAAACACGAGGCGAAAATGATAACAAAAAATATTTCTGTTTCATTTGCAAGTGCCATTTCCGGCGATGATTTTTCCGCCTTGTCAGCATATACCGAAAAGATTAAAAACGAGTATGGATATAAAACGATAGGTGTTGTCTCCCTGGAGGAAAGCGTGGTTGCTTCGGCTCCAAAACCTGCTGAAAGAAGCAACAGGTATGCTGAGTATTGCCGTGAAGCGCTAATGGGGGAAATGGAGACGTCAGGCATCACGCCTTTTTTCATGGAGGATGAGGCAGGCCGTTCTGCGGAAAGTTATGTAATATTTTTATCTGCTCCGATCCTTAAACCGGACAATTCTCTTCTGGGCGCCGTCGTTTTTGGCATAGATACAACGCCCCTTAACGATATTTTAAAAAATGTAAAGTTAGGGGCAACAGGAGAGACCTTTCTGATTAACCGGGAAGGTTATATGGTAACAGAGTCACGGTTTTTAGAGGAATTAAAAAATTCAGGACTGATACGAAGAAACACCATATTTGAATTAAAAGTATTAAATCCCCGTACCGGAATGCGTACTGCGGGAGCGGCAGAGTGTTTGAGCGGCAGAGATGGATACGATACAAAAGGGTATATTAATTATAACGGATGCAAAGTGTTGGGCGCATGGTGCTGGATTGCCGATATTAACTGCGGGTTGCTTACACAGATAAACATTCACGAAGGCTATGAAACTGCCTATAGTTTAAAAAACTTTGTACTCTCTATGTTAATGGTGCTGGCATTTCCGCTTACCCTGGCTGCTTTTTACTTTAGCAGGAGAATAACCTCTCCTATTTATGAAATTACCGAAGTAACGAAGAAAATAACCGGCGGTGATCTGGGGCAAAGGGTCATATATAAAGAAAGAAACGATGAAATAGGAAAACTGGCAAAAGAGTTTAATGTGATGGCGGCGTCTCTTGAAGAAAAAACGATAAAACTGAGAAATTATACGATTGATCTTGAAAATAAAGTTAAGGAAAGAACACTTGAACTTCAGTCCACCACCAATTTTTTAAATAGTATCCTCGCTGGTTCTACGGAATATTCTATTATTGCCCAGGATTTGAGCGGCAACATTCTTGCTTTTAATAAAGGTGCGAGCTTGATTTTTGGATACCGGCAGGAAGAGATGATTGGCATTGCTAATATAAGAAAACTTCACGTGGAAGAGGATATTGAGTCCGGAAAGGTAGATTTCATCCTTGAAAAGGCCTTTAAGAGCGGACGATTTGAAGGCGAAGTGCTGAAACGGAGGAGAAACGGCGAAGTCTTTCCGGTGCATGATACGGCAACGTTGCGGCGCTCTGAAAATGGGAAACCCATTGGTTTTGTAGTCATTTCAAAGGACATCACAAAGGTTAAGCTGATAGCCCTGGAAAAGGATATTATTAATAATATTAATAAGACAATAGCTTCCGGCATTGATATTAAGGCGGTTTATGAGGCGGTATTCAGGGAATTGAAACGCATGATTGATATTACATGGTTAAGCGTAGCGTATTTTCCGGACGGGCCTGAAATGTTTGAAGAATCGAATATTGTTGACGGGGTGTTGTTGGCAAAAAATTGGCTGGGCATTCAACAACTACCGGGAAAAACAATGGCGCAGGACATTGTTTTTGAAAAGGGAGTCCCCGTCTTTGTTGCGGACACAAGCAGTGGAGAATACGCTTTCGACAACAAACTCTATGAAAAAGAGATACATTCCTATTTATGTTTTCCATTGAAATCAAAAGGGGAATCGATTGGGACGTTAACGTTAGGGAGCTATAAGAAAAACGCTTTTAAGGAAATGCATTATGACGTATTAAACCAGTTGACTTCTCAAATAGCGATTACCATTGAAAATGCCAGGCTGTTTTTGTCTATCAAAGAATCAGAAAAAAAATACAGGGATCTTGTGGAGAATGCGCCGGAAATGATTCACGAGATTCATCCTGAAGGGAATTTTACCGACGTCAACAAAACGGAGCTAAACAAACTGGGATATGCTATTGAAGAAATGAAACAGATGAAACTTGGAGATATCGTTCCTGCCGGTTACCGCGACGAGATAAAACGGCATATAAACCTGATAAAAGAGACGGGAAGCAGCGAGCTGGAAACGGTCTTTCTCTCGAAATCCGGAAATGAAATAAATGTCGAGATTCATGGGACGGGTTTTTACAACCGGAAAACAGGCGAATGTATATTTATCAGAGAGTTTGTCAGAGATATTTCCGAGAGGAAAAGGATGGAAGATCAGGTCAGGCGCTCCGAAAAACTGGCTTCAATGGGTGAACTGGCCGCCGCAATTGCCCATGAAATAAGAAACCCTCTGGGGGCAATCTGCAATTCGGTTGGGATTTTAGATTCACATCTGAAATTGTCCGGACAGGACATGGATTTGCTGGAAATGATTGTCGGGGAATCGGAAAGGTTGGACAGGATTATAAGCGATTTCCTGTCGTTTGCGCATCCCCGCGAGCCTTCCTTAGTTTTGCAGGACATCAAGGGAATAATTAAAAATACCATTTTTCTCTTAGGGCAGGATAAGAGGTTTACGGATAAAATTGAAATAAAGGAAATCTACGAAACCGTACTGCCTAAAGTCTATATTGATACGGATTTAATCCATCAGATATTATGGAATTTATTTATAAATTCTTTGGATGCAATGCCCGATGGCGGCCGAATCAGGATTGTTGTACGGAAAACTACATTATTTTTGAGAAATGCAATCGAGATCATCATATCGGACAACGGGATTGGGATGGCTGAGCACGAAATAAACAAGGTATTTGAGCCTTTTTATACGACAAAATCGGAAGGCACCGGGCTTGGGCTGTCCGTTGTTCAGCGTATCATTGATGAGCATGGAGGTACGATAGATGTGAAGAGTAAATATGGCAGGGGAACGGCTTTTTATATAAAATTGCCCGTTATGAACGAAAAACAGGATGTGCAGGGCAACCTTTTGGCAGGATAATTTTTTAATCATGAAAAACTATAAAATACTTGTAGTAGAAGATCAGGATGCAATGAGAGAGTCCCTCCTGATTGCGTTTAAGGACGAAGGGTATCACGTAGAGTGTGTATCAAGTGGTGAAGGTGCGATTAAGAAGCTGTCGGACGGCAACGTATACGATCTGGTAGTGACGGATTTAAAGATGAAGAAGGTGAATGGTTTGGAGGTGCTCAATGCCGTAAAAACAGAAAATCCGGCGACCGAGGTAATAGTAATTACGGCATATGGCGCTATTAGCACGGCTGTTCAGGCGATCCGGGAAGGCGCGTACGATTATGTCACCAAGCCTTTTCGTTATCAGGAAATGTTAAAGGTTGCTAAGAATGCCCTTGAAAAAAAGGAACTGAAAGAGCGGCTTAAATATCTGGAAGGAGAAGTAAGGGAAAAATATAAGCTGGAGGGGATTATCGGCAATTCTGCCGTTATGGTAGAGGTACTGAAGGTTACAGCAGATGTGAGCCGCACCGAAAGCACTGTCCTGATAACGGGAGAAAGCGGAACCGGGAAAGAGTTGATTGCAAGGGCGATTCATTACAACGGCCCCCGCAGCGGATACCCGTTTGTTGTTATTAATTGCGGCGCGTTACCGGAAAATTTGCAGGAGAGCGAACTCTTTGGCCACGCAAAAGGGTCTTTTACCGGGGCGGTGAAAGAGAAGGTAGGGTTGTTCCACCATGCACATAAGGGAACTATTTTTCTGGATGAAATCGGGGAAACGTCTGCCTCTACCCAGGTAAAACTCTTGCGTTTTCTGCAAGATGGGGAAATTCGACAGGTAGGCGGAAACAAATCAATACATGTGGATGTGAGGATTATTGCCGCAACAAATGAAAATCTTGAGAGGGCTGTTAATCAGGGACGGTTTAGAAAAGACCTGTTTTACCGTATTAACGTTATACGCATCCATTTGCCCCAATTAAAAGAGCGAAAGGAAGACATCCCCTTGCTGGTCAATTATTTTCTGGAGTTGTATACAGATAAATTAAAAAAGGACAAAAGGGTCTTTTCCGGTAGCGCGATGGCTGTTTTGCTGAATTATGATTGGCCGGGCAATATCAGGGAATTGCAAAATATTGTAGAAAGGGCGGTTGCCTTGTCGAAGAATCAGGTAATCGGGGTAGAGGCGCTTCCGCTTCCTACGGGAGGGTTTGTTGCGCATAATAGCAATCCGGAGAGGGATGTGACGGTAAAATCTTCTATTGTTGAAACCCTGTCGGAACAGGAAAAAAACGCCATAGTTGAGGCAATGAATAAATATGGCGGCAACCAGACAAAGGTTTCGCAAGTGCTCGGCATTTCGACAACAACACTTTGGAGAAAGATCAAAAAATACAAAATCAAACCCCAACATGAAATTCCCGATGATGGCATAAAATGATTTCATACTGAAATTGCTATTGCATTATGAAATATTTTTAATGTTTGCCTGCAAATATTTTATTTGAGCGCCCTTTTTCTGATTATTACGCAAATATAGGTATTTATATATGTTACGTTATCAGGGGAAGGTTTTTTTGTTTTTTGTGGGGGTGTTGGTATATTTTTCGTATATGTCGTATACCGTACAAATGCAAGTCTTGCAATTTACTCTAATAGGTTTGGTATGGCCGTAGTTAATGTTGATGGTTGTTTTGTTTTTATTGATGATACTTGTTCATCTGGGAAAGATTTTGGTAAATTAAGGGCGTGTTAAGAGAGAAAGAGAGAGGGGGACATGATTTTTTCGTTATGCAGGGGTCTTATCCTCATTATTCTGAACAGCGGATAACTCGTGATTGGGGTTGACGGATGAGTTATGCAGCAGGAGTTTTTTGTGCAGAGGAAATGAAACCCTGTAAAATGCTAAGATGGTGAGATGATGGTAATAATATCTGTTGTTGTGCTTGTTTAGCGAATTTTTTTTGCATCTAAAAAATGAGGGAGAGAAAAAAATGTCGCTTTTAGAGACGGTAAAGAAGTTGCCGAAAATGTTGCATTCGGCGATTTCTGCGAGGGAGTTGTGGTTTAGCCTTGTTTGGTGCGATCAAAGGCATAGAGATTACGTCATGGCTTGCGTTTTCTTCAGGATTTTCTATGTTATTAGGCCCTTTTGGTGCGTCTGCGGTGTTGATTTACGAGGCGTATAAAGCCCCCCTGGCGCAGCCTAGAAATGTGATTATGATGCATTTTGCCGGTGCGTGCTCATGGTGTGTGATTTATGATTTGTTTGGCACTAACTGGTATTAGATTTCAATTGGCGTTGCCATTGCGGTCGTACTTATAATGGTAACATGCTCTATTCATCCTCCGGCAGGTGCCATAGCTTATGTAGCAGTACAGTCCGGAGGTTTAGGTTCTGGGGTATATGTACACTTAAACCCCGTTATGGTAGGTGTTATTATTCTGATGATAGTTGTCGTTGTGTTTGATAAACTTGGAAAGCGTGAGTATCCTTCGCACTGGCAGGCAAGGTGGGAAGTGAAAAACGGTTACAGGTTGTAATAGTTATTTTTGGATGTGCAATTTTGTTAAATTATGGAGAAAAAAATGTTTATTTCGATCAGGAATCGACTCATTTTTTTGCTGATTGCATTTACCTTGCTGCCTTTGGTAGTACTGAGGATCGTCGCGTATCCGAAGATGCAGTCCGATGTTGAGAGGGAGTTGGTAAGAAACCTGCAGGGGGTTGAGTCTAAGCAAGAGGATTTGATACGAACATGGATGCGCGAAAGGCAGAAAGACGCTCGTGTGATTGGCGACAGCCCTGTCATTCTTAAGAGTTTGAAAATTACAAAGAAAGACGCAGATTATGCAAGTATTTTATTGTATCTGAACAGGTTAATATCTGAATACGGATACAAAGAAATATTTCTATGCAACAGCAATGGCCTGGTTACCATTTCAACAATGGAAATTATGGTGGGAGGCGATGTTTCCCAAAAAAATTATTTTACGGAGGCTACAAGGGGTAAAACGTTCGTTTCTGAGGTGCACCCTGCTGATATTCCACTTATAAACGAAAATGGTGAAAAAGAAATGGGTGTGCCTACCATGTTTGTTTCGGCACCGGTAAAAGACGAATCAGGCATAATCAACGGGGTAATAGTTTTACGACTTGACATTAACACGTTGAGCGATATGGTCGTAAAAGTTGAATTGGGCACAACGGGTGAGGCATACCTCGTGAACAGAGAAGGGTACATGATCACTGAATCACGGTTTGCCGAAACGCTCAGGGAAATGGGTGTGGTGGAAAAGCGGTGTTCACTGGAACTGAAGGTGGTTGAGCCTGGCACTGATGTGTTGACGTATGGCGTAGCCCAGTGTATTGCAGGCACTGACGGGTTTGACGCAAGGGGATACAAAGATTATAGCGGGGTAACGGTATTGGGTGTGTGGCGATGGATGCCGGATTTCAACTGGGGGCTTATTACAGAAATCGACAAGGATGAAGGGTACGGCGTTGTCTATAATCTTCAGTATGTTGTAAATGCGATTTTGTTGTTTCTTGCGTTTCCCATTATAATCGCGGCAGTTCTTATTGCCCGGCAGTTTACTACTGCGTGCGCACTGGATGAGGAAAAAAAAAAGTGATTGAGTCCGAGCGCCGTTACAGAGAACTGTTTGAGTCTTTGAAAGAGGGTATTTATCAGTCAGAGCCTGAAGTGGAAGGTACATTTACGTTTATCAACAAGGCCGGCGCTGAGATTCTTGGGTTTGACAACCCCGAAGAGGTAATAGGTACAAAAGTTAGAGATATTTATGTGGACTCAGCGAACAGAAGGCTGCTTTGCGAAAAGCTGGAAAAAGAGGGTATGTTGCGTGATTTTACGTCGCTCTTTAAAAGGAAGAATGGGGAGACTTTTTACGCGGAACGTACCAGCACCCTGGTCAGAGATGAAAGAGGCAAGCCTGTTGCTATTCGTGGCGTACTCAGGGATATCACTGAGCGAAAAAAGGCGGAGCTGGATATTATTGAGTCTGAAAAGAGATACAGACTGTTATTAAATTCTTTGAAGGAGGGGATTTTTCAGTGTGAACCCGGCAAGGACGGCGTATTTAAGTGGATTAATCAGGCAGGTGCAGAGATTCTTGGATACAGCTCGCCGGGAGAAGTAGTTGGTTCGCGATTGGCGGATATTTATGTAAACCCTGACGACAGGAAGGAATTGCTGGAAAAATTGGAAGAGGTGGAAGTCTGGAGGGATTTTACCGCTTATTGCAAAAGAAAAAATGGAGAAAAGTTTATTTCTGAAACAACGTGTAATCTTGTCCGTGATGAAAATGGTAAGCCGTTAAGAATTGAAGGTGTATTTAGGGACATAACGGAAAGATAAGCGTTTATATGATAGTAAGAATTTAAATACACTAACGAGGAGTGTAAATTATGGGAAATGAACAGGCAAAGGCAAAGGGTTTTTCGGTAAACGCAAAGACTTTAATAATAATATTGTTATTCATAAACATTGCATTTGCGGCGAAGATGATAAGCAAATATTATTCCATGAAAGACCTTGGTTACCGGAGGGAGAAAACGTTTAAGGAAGAAACGACCAAAAGGGTTATGAAGGCGTTCGCTTCAGTTGAAGAAGCGAATGCGTTGGTAAATGAAATAAAACAACAAAAGGAAGCGGCGGAAAATGCTGCGAAACTGCTTGCTCAGCGGGAGTTGGATCTAAAACGTAAAAACGAGGAGATGAACGATGCAATTGCATTCCTTGAGGCTGAAAAGGCAAAATTGCAGGGAGAAATATGGGCGCTGGAGGACCAGTTGTCGCTTGCAAGGCAGACTATCAGCGATATGAGGAGTGGGAAATAACAGAGTACAAAAGCAATTTGTCCATGCCTCCCGGTATAGTTTACACGTGGGTAAAACGAAAACAGAAAAAAAGGACGGACTCGGGATATTTAGGTTTATGCATTCATTGCTTTAATGTCTGTTATTGCAGTGCTGTATTGCGGCAAAAAAACGTACAAGTATTTTGTAGAGGGAATAATGATGTATGAGATGAAAGAGAAAGGAGGTGTTTTAAGGTCGTAAGCAAAGGCAAATAAGGAGTGAATGTATATGGTTACTCAGTTTGGAATGGTGGCAATTTTGGTTGTATTAACGAGGCTTAAGGAGAGGTTTTTAAGATGGTGTTTTCAACATTATTTTAAAGGAGAAAAAATTAATGTTATATACTGGTGCTGTTGATGCAATTGCGGCGGTTTCACTTAAAAAAGCGACTTGCATGAAACATAGCCTTATAGGCTTTTTGACGCTTTCCGTAATGGCAGGTTTTTATATTGGGTTTGGTGTTCTCATTGCATTTATTGTTGCGGCTCCTATCGGAGCAATAAATCCAGGGCTGGGTAAGATTGCTGCCGGGATATTCTTTGGCCTGGCATTGGCGCTCGTAGTTTTTGCCGGTGCTGAACTGTTTACGGGTTATAATCTATTGATTTTTAAAGGTTGCTTTAGAGGTACAGTAACGTTTGGTGATAGTATGTTAGGGTGGTTTTGGACATATATAGGTAATTTGGCAGGTTCAATGTTGTTTGCATTAATGCTTATTCCCACAGGTGTTTTTGCCAAAGATCCATGGTTGTCGTTTTTGCTGAAAGTAGCAACATATAAAATGAATGCGCCATGGTGGGAATTGTTTTTCAGGGGTATTTTTTGTAATTGGCTTGTTTGTCTTGCTGTCTGGAGTAGTTTCAGATGTACGAGCGACTCTGGCAAACTTATTATGATTTGGTGGTGCTTGTTCTGCTTTGTTACTACAGGTATGGAGCATTGTGTTGCAAATATGTCTATTATGACGCTGGCATGTTTATTGCCTCATGACCCTGCTGTTATCAACTTCGGCAAGATGTTCGGATGGAACCTTGTTTCGGTTACCTTGGGTAATATTGTGGGAGGTGGATTCTTTGTAACATTCCTCTATTGGTTTGCTACCTACATGGATGAACGGGGCGCAAAGAGGATGAGTGCTGCCATACAAGGTGGTTCAGGCGCCGGTGAGTTGCCTGGTGCAGGTCAGACATTTGAAGAGATTAAAGATGTAAAAGTGAAGATGAAGATGAAGGCGTAATGTACTACAACGAGTGATTTTTTACGTACATTTATGTTATAAAGTTGCATTTGAGGTATTTAAGGGCCAGCAAGTAAATTATGTTGCTGGCCCTTTTTTTTATCTGAAAACTTCTTCACAGGACTGCATCCCAATATCATTAAGTTAATGATATTGGATCAAAAACAACCCACTTTATAAAGGGGGCTTTTGCGGCAGGTAGCTTAATTTAATGATATTGGTTTGTAACCTGAACCAAACGTTTTATACGTTCAATCCCGCCTTTTGTTGGCAGAACAAATGACAAATAAATTCCAAACAAAGATTTTGTGATTTTGGCATTGGAATTTTACCGCATTACATGGCCCCCATTATCTGCATAAACTATAGGTTCAGGTTACAAACCTGGACCCGCCTGGAGTTGCATTTGAGGTATTTAAGGGCCAGCAAGTAAATTATGTTGCTAGCCCTTTTTTTATCTAAAAACTTCTTCACGCCGTCTGTACTGAATTCACCTGTTATAAGCCTGTTTAGTATATACCTTTAGTTACTGGCGTTTTTTTCACCTATAGCATAGAGCTTTCCATCATTGGAACCGATATATACTGTGCCGTCTTTGTCAATGCAGGGCGATGATTCGACCGCATCTCCGGTAGTGATAGACCATTTCAAATTGCTGTTTTGGTCCAATGCGTAAACTTTTTTATCTCCCGATGCGAAATATATAACATTGTCTGATGTAACCGCTGGTGAAGAACGAATTGAGCCTCTTGCCGCATATGTCCATTTCAACTTTCCATCGGGGGTAAATGCATAGAGATTATTATCCCCTGAACCAACGTAAAGGTTTCCTTCCGTATCGATTGCAGCGGATGAATCAATATCATATAAGGTATTGTATGTCCATTTTGCTTGACCATCGGGTTGAAAAACATAAAACTTTGCATCTTCTGACCCTACGCAGATATCACCATTTTGTCTGATTAAGGGGGATGCATCCAGAATATACCGTGTTCCGAAACTCCATGATGCCTTTCCTTCAGACGTCATGGAAAATAAAAAGTAATCCTCAGAGCCGAAGCATACCGTACCATCCGGTGCTATTGCCGGAGATGAAACTATGTGGTCCGCGGTTCGCTGAGTCCATTTTAATTTTCCGTCTGAAGTAATTGCATGTAATTTTTTATCCCAGCATCCAAAATAAATTGTTCCATCCGGCGCTATTGCCGGAGACGAAATAATCCCTCCTTCGGCTGCATATTTCCACAATAAACTCCCGTCGGCATTTAAAGCATAAAGGTTGCCATCCCATGACCCGAACAGAATTGTTCCGTCCTTTCTTACTGCGGGGGAAGATTCAACCTCTCCCTGTGTTTGAAATGTCCACTTTAGTTTGCCGTCCCTGGATACAGCGTAAAGTTTTTTATCCTTAGAGCCAAAGTAAATAACGCCGTCATTTCCAATGCATGGTGAAGAGGTCACAGCTCCTTCTGTTTGAAATGTCCATTTTATCACCGGATTTTGAATGCTTTTATAAGGACTTAATCCGGTACGTTGTAAATTGTGCCGAAACATAGGCCATGGACTATCCGCAAGTTCCGAGCAAAATGATGCGGGTGTGTTTGGCAGGAAGATTATAATGAAAAGGAATGCTATGTAAATAACATAGGAAATGACTTTTCTTGCGAAGCTGCATTCAGGTTTTGAAAAAAACAGAAAAGAACGGCCATGTAACATTAAAGTACTCCTTTCGTTGAAGGTATGCCGGTTATGCGTTCATCAAGGCGGACGGCTTCGCACAATACCTTTGCCATGCCTTTGAACACCGCCTCAGCCATATGGTGGGAATTTGTACCGTAAGAAATATTTATGTGTAAATTAACGCCTGCATTCGTTGTGAATGCTTCAAGAAATTCCCGAATAAGTTCTACATCAAAATTGCCAATCTTTTCATTATGAAAGTTTGCATTAAATACCAGTGCAGACCTTCCGCTTATGTCTATGGCTACATTTGCCAGCGTTTCCTGCATGGGGATACTGGCGTTTGAAAAACGCCGGATTCCTTTTTTGTCGCCCAATGCCTCCTTTATTCCCAGGCCAAGGCATATCCCAATATCTTCAACCGTGTGGTGGCCATCTACCTGAATATCACCATGTGCGGTAATATCCAGATTAAATAAGGCATGTTTGGTTAATAATTCGAGCATGTGGTCCAGGAAACCAATCCCTGTACTAACGTTGCATATTCCTTCTCCGTCAATATTCAAAACCAACTCAATTTGTGTTTCTTTGGTCTTTCTTTCGATTTTTGCAATTCTTTTTTTCATATAAGATGTGTTTATATGTTGAGGATGTTGTAATAAGATAATATAAGATAATGAAATCAGACTGCCAAAGGCAACAAATTTAACTGTTTGGCAACGAGTGAAAATGGTACTAAAAAACGGGTAACACTTTAGTCTTTTGAAACGGAAAATTGTCCTTTGTAGTGCGACGAGGTTCGTCGCACTACATGAATTTAATAGGCTTAGATATTTCAACTGAGGAACGAGCAGCAACCGTTTATAGCAAATGCTCCGCTTATCACAAAGTAGCCAATTATTGTAGAATGAGATTTTAACAAATTCTTTCCATCAGGGCCACCGGAAAGGTGGTAAATATTTCTGAAAGGAATATGCCTTTTGCATTATTATGAATAGTTGTCTTAGCAACCTCTCCTGTAAAAATGTTTTGGTATCCTGCTGCGTTATCTTCAAAAGGGAGGGAAAGAAAGGTATCCTCCCACACGTCCTTTCCAAAGGGCAATTCTTCCGGATGGGAAAGAATTTGCGTCATGAACCGGGGTGCGACGACAATCGCGGTTTTGGTGTTGCTGTTTCTTGCATATGCACATACATTATTTTCTTTTGTTCCCGCAGCCTCAAGGGGCGTATAATTCCCGGTTTCAAACAGTTCTCTGTTCTCTTTCCGGAAGGTAAGCGCCTTGTGGGTAACATACAGTTTTATCAAGCCCTTTTCCCTGTTTCTCATCATATTTGTAATAAGGGCCTGTATTCCGCCGCTTGTTTCCTGCTCTTTTAATTCTTCCAACATGCTCATTCGCAGGCCATAATCAACGGGCATGCGGTTGTCAGGGTCCACGAGGCAAAAACTCCATATTTCATTCCCCTGATAAATATCCGGGACTCCGGGAGAAGTTATCTTAAGCAACGTCTGTGCGATCGAATTATATATGCCGTAATGAGAAATCTCTTCCTGAAACTTTTTAAAATCATGCAAAAAAGCATTATTTTGCTTCCTGTTCATTACGTTGTCAATGAAGTGCATTAATGCCTCTTCATATACCGTATTTGGGTTTATCCAGCTCGTATTTTCCTTTGCCTCGCGTGACGCTTTGAGCATGTATTCCTTAATCCTGTTTTTGAAGATTTCATACCCTGAATCGTCCATTGGTTCAAAAGGCCAGGCGCCAATAAGTGTTTGATAAAATAAATACTCTTCATTTTTGCTAGGGGCGGCCAGGTCTCCTGCAAGATATTTGTGTTTTTTATTGTTTCTGCTCCATTTTATCAGACATTCTCTCCATTTTGCCGGTATTTCGGAGAGGACGTTGATGCGAGCCCTGACGTCTTCGCTTCGTTTGGTATCATGTGTGGAAGTGGCTAACATGGAATGTTGCCATGATTTTGCCCTTTCCGTATTTTGTCCGTGAAAGGCTTCGATTGAAGTCCCAAACCAATCGGGACTGCCGCCAACTTCGTTCAGTGAAATGAGGCGGTTGTATACATAAAAAACAGTATCCTCTACCCCTTTTGCCATAACCGGGCCCGTAATTTGTTGAAATTTCATGGTAAAATTAAGCCATGCTTTTTTGCCTTCCTCGTTAAAATATCCGGGATAATTGTTGAGAAGCACGTCTTTAAGGAAGAAAAAAATCGATTCATTAAGGGCGGGATTTTTTTGCCTTGCTTTAAAAACAGCATGTTCAATATAACGTTTATCCGGTTCGTTTACCTCTGAGGAATGAATGTATGTCCGGTATACGGGAAAACATGCGATTACTTCAATAATTGCGTAGGTCAGGCTATTGAGCGTAAAATCTCTGGTATGCCTGTTTTTTTCAGAGATACGGTTCAGATAGTGCCCCAGCGTGTTGATTTCGCTAGACATTGCCACTTGCATAATGAGCCTCTTTTTTTCATAGACAATCTCATGAAAGTGTATCGTCTCTTTAATAAACCTGGAGTATATTTTGTCAAATTCCTTTGCATTCTTTGTTTCAACAAATATGCCGTTCACCGTGGTAATAAAGTCGTATCCTGTTGTGCCAAAAATCGGCCAGTCTTCCGGTATCCTTTCTGACCTTCCCAGTATTTTTTCTCCCACAATATAGAATGGTTTATAGTGCGGTTCCCTTGCAAGTATCTCATGGTATTGCTTTGTCAGCGCCGCCCTTTCCTCTGATTGTTCATCCTCTGATGCGCGATTATTTTTTGAATTTTTCCCGTTTCCACCAAAAGTCAGGAGATAGCAGTTCTTTTGTAATTCTTTAAAATATTCAGGCGGACAGTATAATCCATCGGGATGATCTACCCGCAGCCCTGTTACTTTACCTTGCCGGATGAGGCGAAACACAAGTTCGTGGGTTTCCCGAAAGACGTCTGGCTCTTCTACCCTGGTTGCTGCGAGTTCGCTTATATCAAAAAACCGCCGGTAATTAATCTCCTCGGTGGCGACTCGCCAGTGGGAAAGCCGGTACACCTGTTTATCCAGCAGATTGTCGAGGAGATCGAAGCTTTCCGTGCCTCCTTTTTGTCCGTTAAACAGCAGCACATTTTCATCGATAAAATTTCGGATCTCCGTGCTTTCGTTGTAAAGGGTGTGGAGTCGTTTTTTAATCACCTCTTTTTCGCGTCGTCGTTCCCTGATTTTTTCTTCTGCTGTTTCCGTGTATGCGGGAAGATGGTCAATAGCGGTTAAAATGCTTAAAAACTCCGTCAGATGAAGGTTTTCCTCCGGTAAGGTTTTTTCTAATTCCTCCAGTCGGTATTTTAAAATCTCCGGATATGTTTGTGGTCGTATGGGGAATTTGTGATGGTAGTAAAGTATAAAAAAAGAGCCGTTTTCAAACGTCAGGGTTAATTCCTGATTATCAAGGACGTTGCCGTATTGATCTCCCAGGACGGGAAGGAGTATTTTATTTTTTAATTCATCCTTTATAGGATCCCAGTCTATATCGAAAAAATTCGCATAACAGGAACTCATCCCGTTTTCCAGCACATCCATCCACCATGCATTTTCTTTATCGGCAATACCCATATGGTTTGGCACCAGATCAAATATGTGCCCCATTCCATAATGCTCAAGCTCGCGGGATAATTCATCCATTTCCTGTTCTGTGCCGATTTCAGGATTCAATGAATGGTTGTCAACGATGTCATACCCGTGAAGGCTGCCCTCCCTGGCCTTCAGGTAAGGAGAACAATATATATCGCTTATGCCCAAAGCATGCAGATAGGCGACTATTTCTTTTGCGTCATGGAAGGTAAAATGTTTATTGAGTTGTAATCTGTAGGTGGCAATAGGTATGCGTGGGGTGCGAAAGTGTGCTTGTATCATATCAGCTCCTACCGTAAATTCCGGTAATTTCTCTAAGTGCATTCGTTACGGATGGCGTGAGCTGTTCGGAAAGCAGTCTCCATGCCCAGTTATTTTCAGTGGTTGCCGGTAAATTCATCCTGGCTTCTTCGTCAAGTTCAAGGATGTCCTGCATAGGAATGATCGCCGTGTTTGCAACGGACATCATTGCTAGTCGTATTAATTCCCGACACACATTTGTTTCGGAAACATCTCTTCCAAGATATTTGAAAAGTTTTTTTCGTGTTTCTTCGTTTGTCTCATTTTTAAACCACCCTTTTATGGTATTGTTGTCATGTGTTCCGGTATATACCACGCAGTTTTTCTCATAATTATGTGGTACATAAGGATTTTTTGCTACATCATCGCCAAAGGCAAACAGGAGAAGTTTCATACCGGGAAATTGAAACATTTGCATAACGAGTTTTACATCCGGTGTTATGGTGCCGAGGTCCTCTGCAATAAGGGGTAAATTAGGAAAGTGTTTAAAAATGGTGGTAAAAAAGTCTTCAACAGGAGCTTCAACCCATGTGCCATTAATAGCCGTTTCTTCGTGCGCAGGGATCTCCCAATACGCAACGAAACCCCTGAAATGGTCTAATCGGACAATATCAAAGAGCTTCATGTTGTGTTCTATACGTTTGATCCACCACAAAAACTCCGTTTCTTTATGAAAATCCCACGTATAAATAGGGTTTCCCCATTTTTGTCCTGTTTCACTGAAATAATCCGGCGGCACCCCCGCAACGAATGATGGTTGTTTGTCTTCATCTAATTTAAATAATTCCGGATGCGACCAGACATCAGCGCTGTCATACGTAACATAAATAGGAATATCTCCGATTATTTGTATGTTTTTTTTATTGCAGTACTCTTTGAGCTTGTGCCATTGCTTAAAGAATATGTACTGGATAAACCTTTCTTTTTCCGTTCGTTCTTTTAATTTTTCTCTCCATTCAACCATTGCGTCAGGTTTTCTGTGCTTTATTTCTGCAGGCCAGTCGCTCCATACTTTTCCCTGAAAATATTCTTTAAGGGCAATAAATAGTGTGTAATCATCCAGCCAATGAGCGTTCTGTTCGCAGAATAACGGAAAGGCATATTTTTCTTTTTTCTGTATTTGAAAATTTTTATATGCCTTTTGAAGAATACCTTCCTTATAGACGGTAGTATTTGCGTAATCCGTCCGATTATTCGGCAAGCGTCTGCCGCCTTCAATATCCGGCTTGGCAAGCAGTCCATCTTCCACTAGCATGTCCGGGCTTATTACGATAGGGTTTCCTGCAAAGGCAGAGCAACTGCTATAGGGGCTGTTTCCATAGGGGAGGGATGTGGGATTTAACGGCAGGATTTGCCATAAACACTGCTTCGTTTCTGCCAGGAAGTCGATGAATTTGTAGGCGAATGGCCCAAAATCTCCTATGCCATATGGCGATGGGAGTGATGTTATATGTAGTAATATGCCGCTTCTTCTTTTGTACATAGAGATTGTTTACATTTTAAAAATTATTTCACTTCCGTTCCCAACCGGGAATTGTTATTACGATTTGCTTTTTGGTGACACTTTAGAGAGACAACGCATGCGTTGTCTCTACTACGGTTGTGTCGGTGTTGTTGTTATTTCCATTCAAAACCAATATACCATGAACGTGATTGGGCATAACAATAAATGTCCCCAATTCAACATTTGTTGTGTGGTTTTTAATTTCATACCACAATACATTTGTAATTACCCCAACATTAGATAATTGCAGAATGCCATTATTTATTTCGCCAAAAAAATATTCTCTGTTTGCCGTGCAAATGGTTATAAAATGTGTGCCTGCCCACCCGTAATTCCAATTTTGTAGCCGGGTAGATGGTATTCGGTATTTATTTTGAAATTTTTCAGCCATTATTTTTTTACAAAATGTTCTTTTGACACAAATTGTAGAGACAACGCATGCGTTGTCTCCACAATCTATGACACCTTCACCCCAAGATAATATCCCAGTTTTTTAAATGCCTCTTCCCATCTTCTAAAACGAGGGTCTTCGGTTAATGACTTTTCTTTCATTGTGTGATAAATGTTTTTTCCGATATGGAAATAAATATTTTGCGCTTCCCACAGGTCCAGCTTTACGGAGAGAGAGTTTAATAGTTTTATCACGGCGTCGATTTCCTCAACAAGACTGATATCGCTTGGTTTCCTTCGTAACCGTTCCATGTGTGAGTTTATCCATACATTTGCCGCAAAGCCAGTGGCATTTTTATCAATGGCAAATGACCAGCGTTTTGCTTCGTTGATGAGGTTTTCAAGTTTTTCAAGATTCATTTCTTCTTCTGGGGAAAAAATATTTATTAAATCTCTATTTACCGTATATTCTGCAGTTAAAAAAAGTGGACGAGGCGGGGGGGTCTGCAGATAATGGAGAAAATTCAGCAAGGAATAATTGTTTTTATAAATCATCCTGAATGAAACTTCTATTTCCTTCATTGTGGATTGCAGGATTTGATCTAAAATCATCCTTTTCCTGTCTGTAAACAGATGCCACAGAGAATAGCTATGGGCGCCAAAATAGTTGTTCATAAGTCTTATAACTTCTGAGATTTCACCTCTGTCAAAAATATTCCCGATCTCCTGAAACATGTGTAATAATTCCTGTTCAGTGGTAAAACATTTTACGCCACCATTTACATTATGGTCGCCTAAATGGAGCGCTGCGAACACTGTCTCCACCTCCTCCCATGTGATGGTTGATACTATATGCATTTTCCCTAAAGCGAGTTTTACTCTCCCCGCGTACCGCTGTTCATATTTTTCGGTTGTTACAGAATAACAATAACTTGGCGCTTTTTCCCGAATATCTTCAAAAAGGGAGGAAATTGCATAGTGGGCGCATACATGAAAAAGGTCTATTTTGCTGGGCATTACAAATAATTCATATATTCTGTCGGCGTTTTCGTATTTTGGCACATTGCTCTTTATGTTTTTTAAAAGCGCACGGTATTCCGTCTCAATGGCGGAGTCTGAAATTTCTTCTGCGAGATGAATTGCCCTTGCGGCATACTTGACAATCTGCACTGTTTCAATGCCGGAAATCTCATCGAAAAACCATCCGCAACTGGTGTACATCAGCATGGCATTCCGCTGTATTTCAAGGAGTTTCAGGATTTTTGTTATTTCTTCTTTTGTTGGCGCCGTAATTGTTTGCTTTTCGATAAAACTGCGAACCGCATCTTCCGTTCTGTTCAGGATAATTTCAATATAGGCATTCCTCGCAACCCATGGGTCTTTAAAATATTTACCGGCTTCTGCTTCATAAATGGCTGCCAGTTTGTCTCTCAGTGCATTCATAGTAGCCCTAAGAGGTGTGCGCCATTCCTGTGTCCAGCCTGGATGGCTGCCGGAACAACATCCGCAATTATTTTTCCATCTTTCAATTCCGTGAATACAGCTCCATGAAGTATTTTCTTTTATTTCCACATCGAATTTTGGCGGATGTTTCTCGAGATATTCTCCATAATTTGTAATTTTCGCCAGATTTTTTGACTCTATATGATATAGGCAGTACGCCAGCGCCATATCCCCCTTAAAATGGTGATGTCCGTATGTTTCGCCATCGGTTGCAATATGCACAAGCTGAGGCCAGTCCCTGTTTTCGGTAAATGCGGAAAGCAATCGCGTTGCGAAGTTTTCTCCATTTTCCAGCAAACCGCCAAATGCGAGGTCCTGTGAAATAGGCCCGTCGTAAAAAAAGATGCAAATGCTTCGTCCTGAGGGGAGTCTGCAAAGATAGGGTGTTGTAGGATCTATTTCCCCGTTTCCCATATCTTTCCAAGCATGGCTCTCCATTCTTTTCATTTTCTGGGCCTGGCGGGGCGCCAGTACGGTGAATTTTATTCCCAGTTCCGCCAGTACCTCAAGGGTTTTGGTATTTACGGCAGTTTCCGGAAGCCACATGCCTTCCGCATCTCTTCCGAATCTTGACTGAAAATCCCTTAGTCCCCATATAACCTGCGTATACCTGTCTCTTTTATTGGCAAGTGGCATGATCATGTGGTTGTATATTTGAGCCAAAGCTGAGCCATGCCCGGAAAAATGTTCACGGCTCAATTTGTCAGCTTCAAGAATTGCCTGGTAAACGCCTGGTTTATGCTTTTCCATCCATGAAAGCAGGGTAGGGCCGAAGTTAAAGCTTATCTTTGAATATATATTTACGATATCTACTATTCTTCCGTCAACGTCGAGAATGCTCGAAGCAGCATTCGGTGCATAACACTCGGCGGTTATTCTCTCATTCCAGTCATGATAGGGATATGCCGAATCCTGAAGTTCCACATCTTCCAGCCAGGGATTTTCTCTTGGCGGCTGATAAAAATGGCCGTGAATACAAATATATCTTTCCATAAATAGATCATTCCTTTATAAACGTAATAAAACTGTGTTTTCTCAGAGTGATTTGATTAAATTGCCCTGTTTTTTCTGTTAACAATGAGCCGGGACCGTCCCACATCTCATCTGATGAATCAACAAGCTTTTTCCAGTGATTTTCCTGCAGGGGAAGTTTCACGGACACTTCACTATCGCTAAAATTAAATACGGTAAAAGAGTTATCCACTCCCTCTCCTCTTTGCAAAAACACGACCTTTTCATCCTCAAGGCCGTACACGGAAAGTTTGTTCTTATCCTGATTCGCGAAGGCAGGAATTGTTTTCCTCAAATGTATCAAATGTTTATAAAAATCCAGCAATACTTTATGATGTCCCTGTCTCTTTTTTCCCCAGTTTAATTTTGATGTTAAAAAGGTTTCACTGTCCTGCGGGTCAGGCGGTTCGCCCTGCCATTGAAAGTCATAAAACTCATGCTTTCTTCCGCGCCTTACCGCTTCTATTAAAGGAACATCCGAGTGGCTGACAAAATAGAGAAAAGGCGCTTCTTCGCCATATTCTTCTCCCATGAACAAAAGCGGTATATAAGGGGAAAGAAGTATTACACCGGCCGCAAGTTTTAACGCCTCGAACGAAACCAATGCTGATAACCGTTCCCCAAGCATCCGATTGCCTATTTGATCATGATTTTGCGAAAAGACGACAAATTGCGATGGCGGACAATTTTTCGAAGAGTTACCATGACGTCGTTTCCTGAATGGAGAGTATTCTCCTGAATAAGCAAACCCTTCTCCGAGAGATTTTACCAGATGTTTCGTTTCACCGAAATCGCAATAATATCCTGTGATCTCTCCGGTAAGGAGTGTGTGCAGGGAATGGTGCAAATCATCGCACCACTGGGAATCTATCCCATAACCGCCGGTTTCTTTTGTCCGCGTTATTTTTGTATCATTCAGGTTGCTTTCTGCAATTAAATAATAGGTTTTCTTTTTTTGAACGGAGAGTTCTGCCGTTTTCTCCTTCAATTCTTCTAAAATATGTTTTGCCCCCATATCGTAAATACCGTGAATGGCATCAAGCCGCAAGGCATCGATATGATAATTTTCAAACCAGAATAGCGCGTTCTGAAGAAAGAATGAACGAACCTCGTCACTGTAAGCGTCATCAAAGTTTATGGCCTTTCCCCATGGAGTGTGGTATTTATCGGTAAAATACGGGCCGTATTCCGCAAGATAATTTCCCTCCGGGCCAAGATGATTATATACGACATCAAGAACTACCGAGATCCCCTGTTTGTGGCATTCATTGACAAGCCTCATAAGGCCTTCCGGCCCACCATACGAATTTTGCACGGCAAAGAGATAGGCGCCGTCATATCCCCAGTTCCTTTCCCCGGGAAATTGCGCAACGGGCATCAATTCAATGGCATTAACGCCTAACTCTTTTAAGGAGTTTAATCTTGGAAGTATTGCGTCAAATGTGCCCTGGGGAGTAAATGTACCGACATGGAGTTCATAGATTATTAATTGTGAAAGTTCTATTCCTTTCCATTTACTATCTTTCCATTTGAAGGAGTCGAATTCTACCACCTGTGAATATTGATGCACTCCGGCAGGCTGAAAATATGAAGCCGGGTCGGGCCTGTCTGTTTTTTCCCCGAGCTGATAAAAATAACAGGCGCCCGGATATACATCTTCAACACAAGCCTTCCAGTAGCCTTTTTCATTTTTTTTCATAGGGAACAGTCTTTCGTCGGGTGAAACGAGTTTTACCGCTACGCTTTTAAGAAAAGGCGCCCACACCACAAATTCGCACGTTCCGTTCCCGATATAATGTGCGCCAATCCTCATTTGTCATCCATTTCTCTTTTAAAAAAAACTATACCAAGCGGAGGCAGTGTTAGTGCAATCGAATAATATCTGCCATGTGAAGGCAGCGGACTTGCCTCTACTCCGCCTAAATTTCCGTGTCCGCTTCCATTATAATGTTTTGCATCGCTGTTCAATACCTCTTTCCAGAATCCGCCATATGGAACTCCAATACGATAGTTGTATCTTGGCACAGGGGTAAAATTGCAGACCACCAGAATCTGATCCTTTACGGTCTTTCCCTTTCGCAGGAAACTTATGATGTTGCGGTCCAGATCGTGGAAATCAACCCACTCGAAGCCCGTATATTCAAAATCAATTTCGTACAGTACGGGTTCATTTCTGTAAAAGCGGTTGAGGTCTTTAACCCATTCCTGCATCCCTTTGTGTATCGGGTATTGCAGGAGATGCCAGCTTAGGCTTTCTTCGTGATACCATTCTTTTGTCTGCCCGAATTCACCTCCCATAAAGAGTAATTTCTTTCCCGGGTGTCCAAACATGTAACCAAATAACAACCGGAGATTTGCAAACTTTTGCCACTCATCACCCGGCATGCGGTACAATAACGACCCTTTCCCATGCACAACCTCATCGTGTGAAAGCGGGAGGACAAAGTTTTCTGTAAAGGCATACAGTATGCTAAAGGTAATTTGATTCATGTGGTATTTCCGGTAAATGGGGTCGATTGAGAAATATTTTAATGTGTCGTGCATCCATCCCATATTCCATTTCATTCCGAATCCAAGCCCCCCTACATACGTTGGCCTTGAAACCATGGGCCATGCAGTGGATTCTTCTGCGATGGTCTGAACATCGGGGTAAAAATGATATATTGTCTCGTTGCATTTTTTCAAAAAACTGACGGCTTCAATATTTTCCCTGCCGCCGTATTTGTTTGGTATCCATTCTCCCTCTTTCCTTGAGTAATCAAGATACAGCATTGAGGCAACGGCGTCCACTCTTAATCCGTCAATATGGTATTTATCCAGCCAAAAAAGGGCATTGCTCACGAGGAAATTTTGTACTTCATTCCTGCCGTAATTGAAAATATAACTTGTCCAGTCCGGATGAAACCCCTTCCTCGGATCGGCGTGTTCATAAAGATGTGTGCCGTCAAAGTAAACAAGGCCATGTTCATCGGAGGGAAAATGTGATGGCACCCAGTCGAGAATGACTCCAATTTCGTTCTGGTGCAGATAATCAACCAGATACATAAAATCCTGCGGGGTTCCGTATCTGCCCGTTGGGGAAAAAAAACCTGTTATCTGATATCCCCATGAACCATAAAAAGGGTGTTCCATGACAGGGAGTAATTCGACATGTGTAAATCCCGTCTCTTTTACATATTCCGCGAGATATGGCGCCATTTCACGGTAAGTCAGGAATCTGTTTCCATCCTCCGGAATCCGCCTCCACGAACCCAAATGGATTTCATATACGGACAAGGGGGCATTGATATTATTTTTCCCTGACCGTTCCTTCATCCATGCCTGATCGCCCCACGTGTATGTTAAATCCCTCACTATAGAAGCGCTGTTAGGGGGAGTTTCGCCGTAGAAGGCAAATGGGTCTCTTTTATCAACACGGTAATTGTTGTATCGTGAACGAATATGGTAGCGATAGATTGTTCCTTCGCCTATGCCGGGAACAAATCCTTCCCAGATACCTGAACTGTCTTCTCTCGCCCTGAGATGATGCGATGTCTTGTTCCAGTTGTTAAAGTCGCCTATTACGGATACCTTTTCGGCATTTGGCGCCCATACGGCAAAGTAAACGCCTTTCACATTATTAAATGTTATAAGATGCGAGCCGAGTTTTTCATAGAGATGAAAATGGTTTCCTTCTTTAAACAGATATATGTCGTGGTCTGTTAAAAGACTTTTGCTGGTATTAACCGTTTCACAGGTTTTATTTTTTTCTGTCATCATTTGTTTGTTTCCAAAAGTTGTAAAATGCCCTTTATACTACTATCCATCAATTTCTTGTTTTTTATGCGTGTTTTTCATGCCGCCATTTCCGTAAGTGCTTTAATATCAAGGGCTGAAGCGGTCATCAGTGAACAAGAGAACTTCTGGCCTTTCTCCGTCAA
>NZ_CAADGZ010000033.1:0-30382 GCF_900696675.1 uncultured Candidatus Kuenenia sp.
TTGGAATATGATAGGCTTCATAAACTGTTTCCCTTTATTGAAGCCTTTTATACCACAAAGGAAAAACAGACGCCAGCTTTTTTTACCTTTTTTCGCTATTAATTTTTCAAAGAACTAAAGTGTTACATTTTATTAGATATCCTTAGGAGTGGCCGTTTACAAATATTGCATAAGTTTACAGTTGTAGAAAGAAGGTGTATCCGCCAAAGAACATTACATTAGGAAGATGAGTGGAATCACCCATTATGGAGTAAAATAGGGTCGGCTACTATTTTTGTATAATACTTGTATTGTTTTTGTTTAAGCGAACCCTTCTTTAGTAAGATTGATAGAAAATAATATAACCTATAACCTCTGTCTCTCATTCAATCCTCTGCGTTTAATGTTTTTACCGAAAAACGGGGGGAATGCACCCTGCGCAATTACTATTGCAACACTATTTTTGCAAATCTGCGTTTTCCCACTTTAAGGGTCATACCCGGCGTAATTTCTATATTTAGCGTGGGGTCATTAATGGTTTCACTGTTTACAGATACACCGCCTTGTTGGATCAACCGGCGCGCCTCGCCGTTTGTAGCGGCAAATTTACAGCAAACGATGAGTTTCGCGATCCATATTTTGCCGTTTTCAAGTTCGCCGGCAGGTATGGAGATAATGGGTATTTCGTCCGGAAGTGCGCCTTCTTTAAAAACACGGTCAAATTCTTCCGCGGCGGCTTCCGCTGCCTGGAGATTGTGGTAGCGACTTACTATGGCCTTTGCAAGCGCAACCTTTGCTGCGCGTGGATGGGTTTTTTCGTCAAGCAACTGCTGTATCTCTCCAATGCTTACATCCGTCGCAAGCTCAAAGTACTTGCGCATTACATTATCGGGGATGGACATTACCTTGCCGAACATTTCACGCGGCGGCTCAGTGATGCCGATGTAGTTGTTTAGGCTTTTACTCATCTTCTTATTGCCGTCGATCCCTTCTAAAAGCGAGGTGGTAAGTACTACCTGCGGTTCCATGCCGGCGTCCTTCTGTAAATCCCTTCCCACAAGCAGACTGAATAATTGATCGGTACCCCCAAGTTCAACGTCGTTCTTTACCATAATGGAGTCGTATCCCTGCATCAGCGGATAGATAAATTCATGCAGACTGATGGGAGAACCTGCCTTATAACGCTTCGAAAAGTCGTCCCGTTCCATCATTCGCGCAACGGTCATTTTTGAGACGAGTTGGATGACGTCGTTAAAGGTCATTGATTTGAACCATTTGCTGTTATAAACGACCTCTGTCTTATCCATATCGAGTATTTTCCCAGCCTGGGTAAGGTACGTTTTCGCGTTTTCCAGAACCTTATCGTGCGTTATCATTGGTCGTGTCTTGTTTACTCCCGAAGGGTCGCCCACGACGGCCGTATAGTCGCCGATGATGAGAATGGCCGTGTGCCCCAGCGACTGGAACGCCCGTAATTTGTGAATTGGGATGGCATTCCCTATATGGATATCCGGCGCAGTGGGGTCAAGCCCCAGTTTTACGCGAAGCGGCCTTTTTTCCTGCATTGAGCGGTCTATTTTTTTTATCAGTTCACCTTTAGAAACAATATCTACTGTTCCGCGCAGCAAGATTTCCATTTGTTCATTTACGTCTTTCGGCATAGGCGGTGCGTCTCCTATTGGAAAATATACTGCCGTTTTTTGCAGGCAGTATAATTAAGCGATAAAATTAATTTGTTATAATTTTTTAAAACACCGGTACTTTGCTGTCCATAAAGAACTTAAAGTACATCAAAAGAGCCAGTGTTAAGGAATTATGTAAAATATGTACCACGATGGAGGCGGCAAGGGATTGTGTTTTCTCATATAAATATCCCAAAAGAACTCCAAGGATAAATATTTGTAAAAACGCAAACATATCCATGTGTACCGCGGCAAAAACGGCAGCGCTTATAAAAATGGCGTATCGTATTCCAAAGTAACTTTTCAGCGCAGGGACTAAAAATCCACGGAATATGATTTCTTCCATAATTGGTGCGACAATAATGCCAAAAAATATGAGACATGCCAAAACGATGGCCGAATCCTCAGCCAATACCCACTGTACCACGTCCTGTATCTCCGGCATTATACCATAATAACTAAACACCGCGTTTATGATAAAACCGGCCAGCATTATTACAGGTATTGTGACAAGGTATCTTTTCAACCCTATTTTAATATTGTCGGCGATATTGACAAGCGTTAGCCCTAAATTGACAATAGATTGTCCATACTCAAAACGAACGATATAGCATATATAGAGACATATTAACAGGTTGGCAAGGAAAGAGACAAACAAGATCATCGTGCGAAATGAAGGGGAAGCGGTTTGTATCTCGAAACCAAAAACGGTTTGAATAAAGCTGATGAGTATCGGCATCCCGGCGAACGTAAAGACCATGTAGGTTGTGAGTACCTTAATAGCATCCTTTATGTTCCAGCGGTATTCCAGGGGGATTATTTGTTTTGTTTGTATATTACTCACTTTTAACCGTTTGTACCAATACCTCTCTGTTCCTTGGGCCATCAAATTCACAGAAGTAAATCCCCTGCCATGTCCCAAGCGCTAACCTTCCCTGAGAAATAGGGATGGCGGAAGCTGCACCGAAAACGGATGCCTTGATATGTGAGGCTGAATTCCCTTCCAAATGGGCGTAGTGATCATTCCATGGTACTATTTTATTTATCTCATCAACAATATCTTTTCTTACGGAGGGGTCGGCGTTTTCATTGATGGTAACAGCGGCGGTAGTGTGCGGCACGTAAACAAAACACATTCCTTCCATAATGCCCGTTTTATGCACAATGGCATGAACTTCACCGGTGATATCGATAAACTCTGTTTTTGCCCGCGTTTTTACTGATAGTGTATTCATTTGTATTTATAGTGCTGTCCGGTAAAAAATCTATTTCGCAAGTTTTTCCCATCACTCTTTTTACTGAGTGCGAAGGAGAAATCGGAAAAGGCATGCCGTTTTAAAGGAACAATATATCCTAATAGCTGAGAAATATTTTGTCAAATCTAAATAATCTGTAACACTTTAGTTTTTGAAAAAGGGGCGAAGTATTTGCCCGTTTGGGTGTGAACGCATTTATGACAATTTACAGCGAATGCTTCGCTCACTACACGGTGTGGCAAAACATCGTTTTTATTGGAATTTTTCAAAAAACTAAAGTGTAGCTTAAAAAGGGGATTTATAAATCAATATTATACATTTTCATTTTATTATATAAGGTTTTCAGGGAGATGCCCAGCGTTTTTGCCGCAAGGGGTTTGTGCCAGTTTTTTTCTTTCAATACTTGTATAATATGATTCTTTTCCACTTCAGAAAGCGCGATTTCCCCATTTTTACCATAGTGTTCATATGTCCTCCCGCGGATATTGTCAGGCAATTCCTCTATGCTGATAATATTTCCGTCTGCTAGTACAACAGTGCGTTCAATAGTATTTTCCAGTTCCCGAATGTTTCCCGGCCAGTCGTAGAGCGTCATAGCGTGTAACGCTTCCGGGTGCATATCCATGGTTCGTTCCCCTTTGCAAAATTTTTGGAGAAAATGCTGAATTAAAGCCGTTAAGTCATCTTTCCTTTCGCGTAAAGAAGGCAGGCGCAAGGTGATAACGTTTAAACGAAAATACAAGTCTTCTCTGAATCTGCCTTCCTTAACCTCTAGGGGCAGATTTTTATGCGTAGCAGCAATAATCCTTGCATCCACGGTGATAACACGATTATCACCAACACGCCGTATTTCACCCGATTGTATTACACGAAGCAGTTTTGCCTGCGTGTTAACGGTTAATTCGCCGATTTCATCAAGGAAGAGTGTGCCCCCTTCTGCAATTTCGAATAATCCAACCCTGGATTCCGCTGCACCGGTAAAAGCGCCTTTCACGTGCCCGAAGAGTTCGCTTTCCAATAAGGATTCCTGTAGGGTGGCGCAATTTACTATTACAAACGGTTTGTCCGCTCTTTTGCTGTATTGGTGTATCATTTTTGCGGCAAGCTCTTTTCCCGTGCCGCTTTCTCCTTGGATCAGCACGGTAACGTCAGATGGCGCAGTTTTATCGATCATTTTAAATACCGCTTTTATTGCCGGGCTGTTTCCTATCATAGAAGAAGGTTTTTGTACGTCATGTACCAGTGTCTTGAGATGAAAATTTTCCCTGCTGAGTTTTCTTTTTTCCAATGCCCTTTGCAATAATAAATCAAGCTCTTTGAGCTGGCATGGTTTTGTCAGGTAGTCATATGCGCCCAGCTTTATAGCCTGAACGGCATTCTCAATAGAACCTTGTCCTGTCAGTATTATTACTTCGGTGGTGGGTTCAATGGTTTTCACTTTTTTTAAGGTCTCAATGCCGTTCATGACAGGCATATTCATATCGAGTATCGCCACATCGTAATCCCGTTCCTGCATATTCTTTATCGTTTCCTGTCCACTGGCGCAACACGTCACATTATATCCCATCCGGTCGAGTTCCTTGGACATAATGTTTCTAAAGGTGCCTTCATCGTCGGTAAATAAAATAGTAGGTTTTTTACTCATAGGGCAATTATCCTGTCCTTTCTGCATTGTCTTGCTTTCCCGCTAATGGAAAGGTGATTTCAAAGACGGCGCCTCTTCCCTCACCTTCGCTGAACACATCAATTCTTCCGTTATGCATATCGACGATACCATAACATATGGATAATCCGATTCCTGTGCCTTTTTCCGTTGGTTTGGTGGTAAAAAAAGGGTCGAATATCCTGTTCAAATATTCGGGCTTAATGCCAACACCGGTATCCCTGAAGAGTATCTGTACGGTTGTTTCTTTCTGTAGGGTTGCAATAATAATTTCACCGCCGGCTTCTGTTGCATGGAAGGAGTTTGTGATTAAGTTTATAAAAACCTGTTTTATTTGTTGGGGATCTCCGATTATTTCGCAAGGCATTTCCGACAGATTGACCTGGATTTTCTGTTTTGCCTTGTTTTCAGGTTGGTGATACTGAAGGGAGTCGATTGTGTTTTTGATAATACTGTTTATATCTATTCGCTCAAAATGAGGTTCCGATTGTCTGGAAAAATTTAGTAAGTTTGAGATTATCGATTTGCAACGGTATGTTTCATTCGATATTATTTTTAAATATTCAGAGAAAATTTCCAGTTCTTCTTTTTCAGTATATTTTCCCGGACGGTTTAGTATTGAGATAAGTCTTTCGTTCAGTCCTTCCGCACAACCCGCAACGGAAGCAAGCGGATTATTTATTTCATGGGCAAGTCCTGTGGCAAGAGTTCCGATGCTTGCCAATTTTTCAGATTGTACTAACCTGCGCTGCGTATGCTGCAATTTTTTATATGCCTCTCTTATTTCAAGGGTTCGTTCTTCAACGTTCTGTTCCAGGGTATTGCGTGCCTCTGTTAACTGCCGTGTTCTGGCATCAATAATTCTCGATGCCTTCAGAACTATCAGATAGAGGGCTATGAACAACCCTCCCATTGCGGAACCTGTCATGAGGGTGGCCTTTTGATGTGCCTTTGCGATTTGCTTTTTTAACGCGGACATGTCCTGGTAGATTTCCAATACCCCAACCTGCGCCTTTTTCGTTCCCTCCGCATCCATTTCATAAAAGGGGTAATAACTTTCAAGCAAGGTTTCCGGAACGTAGGCGCCTTTTGAATCCATGGTGCCCGAGAGACGCAGCGCGGAAGCCGGAATGCCGTTAATGGCAGAATCTAATTTTTTATTTTCACCCCGGTTTATAGCAAACCCGATATGTTCCGATAGGGTGCTATAAATAATATTTCCTTCAAGGTCGTACAAATACAGTTTTTTTATATTTAAGCCGTACAAATTCTCTTTTACGGTATTGTCTAATTTTCTCAATTGCCTTCGATTATTTTCCAAATCGATTTTCCCCGATTTTTTCAGGGTGGGAATAAGAAAGTCTTTATAAAGTTCATAATTTATGTGTGTGATAAAATTATGTGCGTACTTTTCGCTTCGCTTAACCAATTCCTGGGATTCAAGTCTGGCAAATACTTTTCCGATAACAAAACTCAATATGACAATGATTACAAAGCTTGTGAGGGTGTAGTATAAAATTAAATTAAATTTCTCAGGATGTAATATTTTTTTAAATTTTGGCATAATTTATTTTATGTGGTGGAAAAAGGTAAAGCAAGGACGAACAGGCGACCAGAAAATAGCGCGGGGTCATTATCGTTAATCAGGTAAGGTTCTCGAAGGATGAATAATAAGGGTTTATACATTTTAAATAAAATTCATTGCAAGGTTGCTGTTTCAAAAATCTGACCTCTGATTAACCAGTCCTTACCATTTAACTATTGCCTGAACAAAAGATTTGCCATGAATACCTTCTCCCGCCTCATTTTCAACTTCATATTCAAACTTAAATATTACCTGTTTTATGGGTGAATAGTTTATTCCAAATGCAATCCGGTCGGCTTCGTTTCCGTCTGTAATATCTTTGTTTGGATCCACTGAATCGAAACGCAAAACCCCTTCAAGATATTTTAAATAATCCAGATCGAAGGGATACCGGTAAGTAGTTTGAACGTAATAGCCGTTTCTGTGATAATTCCCCCCATCTTCTGCCTTTTGTTCTACCCTGCTTGTAATATATTCCCCCCGGATTTCCAGATTTCCCCTTTTCAACTGAAAATCAGCGCCTAAAAAATCTATATCCCGTTTGTTGTTTTCATCATATTTTCCCCTTGAATATGAGCCGCCCACTTCAAATCCCGGAAAACACTCGAAGGCGATTCTTCCCCCCAGGGTCTTGCTGCTATTATTATCCCATAATTTCTGCACATCATTTGGTTCCGGGCCCTTGAGTCCATTTGTTATCGCGAATTCATATTTAAACCGTGTATTTAAAAATAAAGGAAGTGTTCCAAAAAACATTCCCCCATTGTCTGAATATGTTCCGGGAATAATCCTGATAGAAGGCAAAGGGCGGTCCACAAGTTTGTTAAAAGGGCCTTCTTCCGCAAACCGCTCAATACCAAACGGATACAAAAACCTGCCTGCGCGTATTTGCAGTACATCGCTTACTATTTCATAATTAAAGTGAAATGTTTCCAATTCAAATTGATTGAATCCCTCTTCAATCTCAAGTTCTGATACAAAAGAGAGTTTTTTTGTTATACGTTTGCCAAGCCAGAGAACGAGTTCATTCCCCTCCAAAAACTTTGAAGAAGGCTGCTGGGAATCATCATCTCTTCCTTTTACTGGGGTGGTGATTGCAAAAAAACCATGAAACTCAAATTTCTTCTCGTCATCTTTTTCCGGGAGAATGGCGTCAACGTCAAAATAAAAATCCTGCGGGAAAAAGCTACGTCTTTCTTTCTGGAGACTCAATGGCGCGGACGGCATAACTTCCTTTTCATCCCTTTCCGCATAGACTATACAGGCAAAGAAAATGAAGGAATGAACTATGAAAAATTTAGTCAAATAAAATTTCATAGAAAAGGGGCATCTAAAAAATTGGAATATTCAAAGATTAAGTATGGTATCCACGAGGATTCTGCAAAGATACCATATTTTATGCTGTTCTCAACCCTTATTTCTCAAGCTTTTTGGGTGATATTTGTCTGGTTTTCACTATATTTAATTGACAAATTAGCTCTTTATCTAAAAAAATACACAACATATGTGTTATTTATTAAAAGTTTAAATAAAAAGCCCGTTTCTTGTAAAAGGCAATAGAACAATGTAAAGCTGTTTCCATATGACAAGCAATGTTTCAAATAAACATTAACTTTGAAGAACATGAGTGATTAAATACCCTATCTTGGCTAAAGCGCCTGTTACGGAAGCCCTTATAGATATTCGCATATAAGGGTAAGGGGCAAATACTTCGTCCCTACTATTCATTTTTCTAAAAACTAAAATGTAACGATTTGTTTGACTATCCATTAATTAAAAGGTTATTATAACCACCTTGAAAAACGGAGTTTTTGCAAATATTTCCGGAAGGGATGAAATGAGAGTGAAAAAGGATACCTCTATTTCTTTATTCTATGACATGGTGGAACTGATGGAAAGGTTACGCGGCAAGGACGGCTGCCCGTGGGATAAAGAACAAAACCATGTAACCTTAAAACCCTATTTGGTGGAAGAGACATACGAAGTAATCGATGCAATAGATTCAGGCATACCGGACAAACTTAAAGAGGAACTGGCGGACCTGTTTCTGCAAATTATCTTCCACTGTCAAATTGCAAGGGAAAAAAAAGAGTTTGATATCAACGATGTAATGAAATTATGTCTGGACAAAATGATGCGCCGCCATCCCCATGTTTTTGGCGATTCGACAGCATCTACTTCAGAAGAAGTGGTTCAGCAGTGGGAGGCGATTAAAAAACAGGAGAAGGGATACGAAGAACGAAAATCTGCTGTTGATGGACTGCCAAAGCATCTTCCCGCGCTTCAAAAAGCGCAAAAAGTACAGAAGAAGGCGACAAAAGTGGGATTTGACTGGAAAGATATAAACGATGTCATAGCAAAAGTGGAAGAAGAAATGGAGGAAGTTAAAGAGGCTATCGCAAAGAAAGAAACAAAAGACATGGAGGAAGAAATCGGAGATCTTTTGTTTTCCGTGGTGAATCTTTCCCGTTTTTTACAGTTTGACACAGAAAATATACTTCATAAAACCATATATAAATTTGTAGACCGCTTTAAAAAAATAGAAAAAGAACTTGCTTCCTGCGGAAAAGATATTGAACAGTGTTCGATAGAAGAATTGGATGCTCTCTGGAACAAGGTAAAAATGAATGCCCGGAAAAATATTTAAACTCCGGCAAAACGGCACGAACACCAGCACGGAGACGGTTGCAGGCTCGACTACGTTTTTGACAATGTCATACATCATATTCGTCCAGCCTGCGGTACTTTCCGGTTGCGGGATGGATTTTGGTGCTGTCATGACGGCGACGTGCATTTCCAGTGCATTTGCGTGCATACTCATGGCACTTCTTGCCAATTATCCCATACCGCCGGCGTTTTATTACTTATTACTTATTCTGTCGTTTTTCGGATTGCGTGAACTGGTAATATTTATCATACCCGATTCGTTAAAAAGCGCCATTGCCGTTGGAATCGGATTGTTGATTGCGCTGGTAGGGTTTGATATGGCGGAATTATTGTGGATAAACCTGGCGTCCTTGTTGGACTCGGCGACCCTAAATCGCCGGAAATGTGGTTACCGCTGTTTGGCGTCATGGCAATAGGAACAATGGTGGCCCTTAAAATCCGGGGAGCAATCTTGTATGGACATTCATAGGGGTCCCCCTCGGGTTGGTACATTATCAGGGTATTGTCAGCATGCCACCCTCAATAGAACCGACATTATTAAAATGCGACCCCGTTAAAATACTGACTCACCCAGGGCTTATTTCCATCGTTTTTGTTTTTTTCTTTTTAGACCTTTTTGATACCGTAGGAACGGTAGTCGGAGTTGGGGAACAAGGGGGATTCTATAAAAACGGAAAAATCCCACGGATAAAACGAGTGTTTCTATCGGACGCAATGGGAACAATAAGCGGCGCAATACCAGGCACTTCAACAGTCACCAGCTATATTGAAAGCGCGGCTGGAATTCAATTGGTTTTATTTCATATTCCATTTTAAAACTCATTACTGAAAAAGCACGCAATACCCACTGGGCAATCCATTTGGTGTCCGCTACATTTATTACCAGATACTTTTTTTTAAGAACGTAATAGATTTTTGATTCTGTTGTGTGTTATGATTTTATCTTTTATAAAAACCGTTTGAAGGATACAGTGCTATTTTTGCTTCTTTAGAAAACAAATGAAATGTGTTGCGATAGATTTTGAGACGGCAAATGCAAAGCGTTCCAGTGTTTGTTCTTTGGGATTGGCGATAATTGAAGAACAAACGATTGTAAAAAGGACGTCATGGCTTATCAGGCCACCGGAGCTTTACTTTGATCCGTTTAGTACATATATCCACGGGATCTCAGCAAAAGATGTAGAAGACAAACCGGAATTTTATCAATTGTGGGACGAAATATTTCCGTTCCTGGAAGGCAGTTATCTCGTCGCCCATAATGCAAGTTTTGATATGAGTGTATTGTGCTGCATTCTCGATGTGTACAAAATACCTTACCCGCCTCTCAATTATTTTTGCACCCTTGCAATAGCCAAACGTGTTTGGCCGGGGCTTCTTGGATACGCACTTAATAAAATTTCCCGATATCTTGAAATTGAGTTCAAACACCATGACGCAGAAGAAGACGCCGTGGCATGTGCAAAAATCCTGCTCCATGCATACAATGAACTCGGCGTGAATAATCTTGAAGAATTGGCAAAAAAAATAAAATTGCCCGAAAAATACCTCCTCCCGGACAATTTTACACCAACACTTAATCCACAGGTAAGTATTTCGAGTGTTAAGAAAGAGTAACAAATATTCGCAACTATCTTTCACCGTCCGCAATTTGCAGTTTGCCGACTGTAGATTGCCGATTGCCGACTGTACAGTATTCCCCATTAATAAAGGAGACCAGGGGGGCTGTTTACCTCAACTTACTGGGAAGGCACGAACATTTCCGACGGTTCTACACATCCGGCATTTTAAAAATTACTCCGTTGTTTTCAGGGAAGATACATAATGCCCGATGGTTAACCCCTGGGCTACTATTGAAAACACGACGATTATGTAAGTTATTGTCAATAAGACCTCCCTCGATTCCCCTGCAGGAAGCGACAGGGCAAGCGCTACGGAGATACCGCCGCGCAATCCGCCCCATGTGAGGATTTTTATGGTATTCGGACTGAATTCTTTCAGAAAACGCATGAGCGTCACCGGCACACCCACACTTATAAAACGGGCTATCAACACGATAGGAATCATTATAAGCCCGGCAATCAGGTAATTTATTTTTATGGTAACCACCAGCACTTCCATCCCGATCATGAGGAAAAGAACCGCGTTTAATACTTCATCGATCAACTCCCAAAAAGAGTCCAGGTGGCCGCGTGTTTTCTCGCTCATCGCAAGAAGTCTTCCCTTATTGCCAATGAGTAACCCCGCGACAACTACCGCAATAGGGCCGGAAACATGAAGCATGTTCGCAAGGGTATATCCTCCCATGATCAGCGCAAGGGTAACAAGTATCTCTACCTGATAGTTGTCAACTGCCTTAAGCATAAAAAAAGCGATCATGCCAGTCACAAACCCAAAAACGATTCCTCCGACCGCTTCCTCGATAAAGAGAAAGGAGATGTGCTGAAAGGTCACTTCGTGCCCACCGGTTGCAATTTCCAAAAGGATTAAAAATACAACTACCGCAACTCCGTCATTGAAAAGGCTCTCGCCTGTGATTTTTGTTTCAAGGCTTTTGGAAACCCCCGCTTTCTTCAGTATGCCAATAACTGCGATAGGGTCTGTCGGGGCGATGAGCGCTCCAAACAAAAGGCAGTAAATGTAGGATAACTTGATATTCACCAGCGCAAATACCAGCCATGCCAGACTACCCACAATAAAAGTATTTGCTACAATTCCAAATGTCGCCAGGATAATAATGATATACTTATGTTTTGAGAGGTCTTCCAGGTTGACATGTAACGCCCCCGCAAAAAGGAGAAAACTGAGCATGCCGTTCATAAGCGTCTTATTAAAGTCCATCCGGTTCAAAGCATATGCCGCTTTCACATGGATTTCTCCCAACCCGAACAGTCCCAATATTACAATGACCAAAGAAGTGAGAATTGTTATCAGCAAAATACCGATAGTGGTGGGAAGCTTTATGAGGCGAAAGTTTATGTAGCTGAAAATAGCTGCAAGGCTAACCAGGATTGCGATAAGGCTAAACATTCCCATAGTGTTAGTTTTTATGCAATTAATTTACAAGTGTTACACATTATCGTATCTTCGCGTTAAAAATACGCTTCATTTGTTGCAGTGCATATACATGATCTTTTTTAGTAAGCGCAGCTACACAATTTTGCGGAATAGTCACCGCGTAGCCCCTCATATATGCATCACAAACTGTGTACAATACGCAAATATTAGTAACCACCCCTGTAATTATCAAATGCGTTGCACCAAACTGTTTTAATACTTTTTGCAATGATGTTTTGTAAAAACATGAGTAGCGCTTCTTGGTAACGAGAAAATCATCTTTCCCCGGCGCCAGTTCCTTAACTATACACGCCCCTTCTGTTCCTTCAACGGCATGTTCCGGCCATAAGGAAAACTCCGGATCATTTTTTATGTGAGCGTCACAACAATAAATAACCGGAATGCCTGATTTTCTCGCCGACAGTATTTCCTTTTTTATTCCGGGAATAATGTCCCTTGCTGCCGGCACTTCCAGCGAAGCGCCTTTTTTAACGAAATCATTGAGCATATCACAAATAAGCAGCGCAGTATTAGCACTGTTAAGATTTTTTGTTTTAACCAATATCTTTTCCTGTTTCATTATCTGTTCCATTATTTGGCCTGATTATCGCCAATGAAAGAATAAAAGTCAAACAGAATGAATGAAATGGGGGAAATCTGTTTGGATTCCTTTTTAAAGTTAGTTAAAATTGAATCGCAACTTTTGTTTTTGCCGACGTAGGGGCGTATTGCAATACACCCCTACAAGAATGGTTTGAAATTTTTATACGTTTAATCAATTTTGCACACTATTTATCTGTCATGATTAACCTGGTCGATTATAAAAACGAACGGCAGTATAAAACTGTTTTCTTTGAAACATTTGGATGCCAGATGAACAAACTCGATGCGGAATTGTCATTGGGGCTTTTACAGGAAGACGGTTACAGCATTGTTGACAAGGTCGAAGAGGCGGACGTCATTTTATACAATACATGCAGTGTGCGCCAGCACGCTGAGGACAAGGTATATTCACATCTTGGCGCATTGAGAACCCTCAAGAAAAAACATCCCGATGTAATCATAGGCGTACTTGGCTGCATGGCGCAAAAGGACGCACAATCTATTTTCAAACGCATGCCCCACGTTGATCTGGTCTGCGGTACCAGGATGTTTACCCGGCTGCCTGAATTACTTTTGAAGATCAGGAACCATGGCAACCACGTTCTTGCTGTAGATGAGGATGAAATTGTTGATGTAAAAAGAATTGCCGCATACCGGCCAAACGTCTATCAGGCATTCGTCACCGTTATGAGAGGATGCGATAATTACTGTTCCTACTGTATTGTTCCCTATGTACGGGGTAGGGAGGTCAGCAGGACAATTGCTGACGTTGAGCGAGAAGTGTTGGAGCTTGTTTCAAACGGTTGCAGGGAAATTACCCTACTCGGGCAAAACATAAATTCATACGGAAAGAGTTTGCCGGGGAACATCACCCTTGGAGACCTCCTTATTGAATTGAATGGCATCGAAAAACTCGAACGGCTACGATTTGTAACTTCACACCCAAAAGACATGTCCCGCGACCTTATCCGCACCATGAGCCAACTTGATAAAGCCTGTGAATATTTACACATGCCTGCACAGTCCGGATCAGACCGGATACTAAAAAAAATGCATCGTGGTTATACGGCAGGTTATTACCGAGAACTCATACAATACGCGAGGGACCTCATGCCCACTATTAAAGTGGCAGGCGATTTCATTGTAGGTTTTCCGGGAGAAACGGAAGAAGATTTTCAGGAAACCGTGTGTTTAATGGAAGACATTCGCTTTCAAAACAGCTTCATATTCAAGTATTCAACCCGCACAGGCACTAAGGCTGCAGAACTGACAGACGACGTGCCTGATGAAATAAAGAAAAAAAGAAATACAACGCTACTGGATTTGCAAAAGAAAATCAGCCTTGAAGAAAATAAAAAACTGATTGGCAGGAAGCTGCAGGTGCTTGTCGAAGGCGCAAGCAAATCAGACCCCAACAAACTCTCCGGCAGGACGCGGCAGAACAATATTGTTGTGTTCAAAGGACAACCAGCGCTGGTGGGCACACTTGTGGATATAACAATAAATGAAGCAACAGACCTTACACTTTTTGGCACAATATAGCATTTCCCCTAACTATCTAACCCACGTAAAACCGGTAATCAGATTTTACATGTAGGGGCGAATTAGTTGCTATAAATTGATATACTCAATCAGACTGAAACCAGTGGTTTCAGTCTGATTGAGTATATAACAACTGAGCAGGGTAATGTTTACAAGAAACAAAAAATTCCATATTCAGATAATGTGATATTTTGTACTAAATAAACGGAGACGTAGCAGCTTTGTAGCAAATGCTTTGCCTCTATACTTTACAATTTTTTTAATCTGTACTACTATCCAGCAACTTCTTGTTTTTAATGCTCGTTTTTCAAAAGGCATAACCGTGAAGCATTGATTGGATGAGGCTTGCGTAAAGTTTGGAGCATTGAGGTTTTTGTCATTTGAATTTGTTGCGGCCAAAGGCTGCGCAAAGTAACTTGTAGTTCTACTTTCGTATTTGGCGTTTTGTGTTTGTCTGGCTGTTGGCGTGTTCAGGTTAGGTGTGATAATCGGCATTGATAGAGACGTATTCTTTTGATAAATCACACGTCCGGATTGTATCCGAGTAATCTCCGGTTCCTATTTGCAGTTTGATAAAAATATCACGCGCTTGCATAGAAGTTTTTAGGGTGGCATGATCAAAAGAGGCGGGCATCCCCTTTTCATACACAAGCACATCATTGATATGAAGCGTGGTATTTGCTTCGTCAAGCTCAACCCCGGCATATCCGGCGGCAGAAACGATACGCCCCCAGTTTGGGTCGCTTCCGTGCATTGCTGTTTTTACGAGAGGTGAATCTCCGATGGTTCTGGCGGTTTTGGTAGCGTCATTGAGGGATTTTGCACCCGTTACAAAGATTTGAATGAATTTTGTTGCCCCTTCCCCGTCCAGAATAATGGCTTTTGCCAGCCATCCGGCAACGTAGTCGAGCCCTTTCTGAAACAGTGATAATTCGGCCCCTTCAGACGTCACCTCAACGCCGGAAGCCCCGTTTGCAATAATGGCGGCGGTGTCGTTTGTACTCATGTGCCCGTCAATCGTGATACGGTTAAAAGATTGCTCTGCTGAATGTACAAGGCACGTATGCAAAAGGTCTGCTGAAATTTTAGCATCGGTCGTTAAGAAACAGAGCATTGTGGCAAGGTTTGGGGAGATCATTCCTGCCCCCTTGCAGATTCCTCCAATGAACACTTCTTTTCCTTGTGTTTTTATTTTAATCGCAATGCTTTTGGGTCTTGTATCCGTGGTCATAATCGCCTGCGCGATTGATCTTCCATGCGCAGGGGTATTGCCTAAAGAGGCGGATGCCTGCTGAATCCCCGCGGAAATTTTATCCATTGGCAAGTGTTTGCCTATGATGCCTGTGGAAGATACCAAAATTTCTTCCGGAGGAATTGCGAGGAGTTTTGACGTTATCAATGCCATCTCTTCAGCATCTTTGTAACCACGCTCCCCTGTGCATGCATTAGCATTGCCGCTGTTTACCACTACTGCACGAAGTTTTCCGCCCCGGGTGTTTTTTCTCCCCAGCAGTACAGGCGCAGCACATATCTTGTTTGTTGTGAAAAGAGCCGCTCCCGTTGCAGAGGTTTTTGAGAAAATTATGCCCAGGTCAAGACTCTCTTTTGCTGTTTTTATTCCACAATAAGTTCCTGAAGCCTGAAACTCTTTTGGAGTGACTATGCCCCCTGAAGGAAGTTCTTGTAAGTATTCGGGTACGTGTTCTTTCATGTATTAGGGGAACGTTTTATTGCCTGAAGTTTGAAGTATATTTTCAACGTAATAAACGGGAAAAATTCCTTATAAAACAAACACTGCGGCAGCTACAACGGTTGTCCATAAACCGTGCTTATCTCCTCTTGCCGCCTGAGTAATATTCCTTGTCTTTACAATCTTCCCGCTCATCCGGTAAATTTCTTTGCGTTCATCGTAGTTTTTCTCAGGGTCAAATTCGATACCCAGGGTGCTTGCTAACATGCTAGCCGCAAGGTCTTCAGCATAATCGCCGGATTTTTCCTCAGTTTCTCCGAAGGCATGGTGCTCGCTCAGATATCCATAACCCACGGTTGAAGGTATGGCCATACCGACGGAAGCGGTTATCATCCTGTTTGGTTCGCAAGTAGAATTTTCGCTCATTACACAGAAAACGACCTGCCCGGCCTTTAGCATGGGAACTCCCTGTGGCTTGGAGATTATCTTGCAATTTGGCGGACATATACTGGATACGCGTACCAAATTACATTTTTCTATACCAGCTTTTCTTAAGGCAAGTTCAAAGGATTGCAATTTGTCTTTATGTTTCCCAACGCCTTTTGTAAAGAAAACCATCTTTGGTATCATCATAATTATAATTCCTTCGAGAATGGTTGATTGTGTAAGATTTATAAAATGAAAAGAATTCTGGCGAGAATGGTTGATTGTGTAAAGTTTATAAAATGAAAAGAATTCGGGTAGTGAAACAAATTTCAGTATGAAAAGCAACATAATTATCACAAATAAAACAGGTGGTTTTTTTGTGGCGTAACTTCTAGCGCTGCCAGCTTATATCGATTAATTTCCGGAGCGATTCTTTCGCCCTTCCTTCATCGATAGACCGACCGGCGACGTCTATTCCCTCTCCGAAGGTTTTTGCCTTTCCTCCGGTGATGATTGCGGCCGCGGCATTCATAAGGACAATATCTCTTTTAGGGCTACGGACGCCGTTGAATACCTCTTTCATTGCCAGCGCACTCTCTTCCGGTGAATTTACCATAAGATCTGAAAGGCTGGATTTTTTTATTCCAAAATCCTGAGGTTCTATATAGTAGCTTTTTATTGCGCCGTCAGCAAGTTCGCAGATTTTTGTTTTTCCTGTGACGGTGATTTCGTCCAGACCGTCAAGTCCGTGTACAACAAAAGCATGTTTATCGCCTAACCGCTTTAGGGTTTCCGCAATGATAAAGGTCAGGTGTTCATTATATACCCCCAGAATACGGTGGACAGCGCCTGCAGGATTTGCGAGAGGCCCGATAAGATTAAATATTGTCCGTATCCCTATTTCCTTTCTTGGTTTGCCCGCATGTTTCATTGCCTGGTGTAAAAGAGGTGCAAAGAGAAATCCAACATTCGCAGCCTCAATACACTTCTCTACTGTTTTTACATCTGCCGCGATATTAACACCCAACCGCTGCAAAACATCCGCACTGCCACAATTACCCGAAACCGCTTTGTTCCCGTGTTTTGCGACTTTTATGCCCACTCCCGCTATAACAAATGCAGCCGCGGTAGAAATATTGAATGTGTTTTTTGCGTCACCGCCTGTTCCGCAGGTGTCAACAATTATCCCTGTACCGGCGTTTATCTGTAAGGCTTTTTGTCGTATCGCCAGCGCACACCCTGTTATTTCATCAACGGTTTCACCTTTCATACATAAGGCAGTTAAAAACGAGGCAATTTGAGACTCTGTCGCATACCCTTCCATAATTTGTGTCATAGCGGCAAAGCTTTCTTCCTGGCTCAAATTCCTTCTGTTTGTTAGTTTGTAAATTATTTCCTTGTTAAACATGGCGTTAAACATTCAAAGAGTAAAGGGTTGTTTTTTCCTCTTTCAAGAAACAGACAGATTAGATGTACGATTTACGATTTTAAATCGCACTTCGTAAACCGTACCTTGTAACATCCCAACTTCCGGCAGGCAGTGCCTGCCCTACATGGCTTCTTTTCCGAAGCAGACATAGATTTTGATACATATTTACCGTTCAGGTCAATTTTTTACTTGACGGATAATGACATAAGTTTTACAATTATCCTTTAATTTTTACAGACCAAATATTATAGAAAGGCTTTAAGGAGATTTATGGCAAAAATATTGATTACATCCGATGAAAACATAAGAGATGCTCTTCGAAGGTTCAAGAAAATGTGTGATAAAGAAGGTATTATTAACCAGTCAAAACGCATTGCGTATTTTGAAAAACCTTCGGAGAAAAAACGTCGTGAAGAAAGCCGTCGTATAAAAAATATTAAAAGGGCTCAAAAGCTGGGCATTTCAGGACAAACAGTGGTTGCACGCACAAGCTTTACCCGTTCTGGCAGAAATAATTAACGGACGCCTCGTTTACAGAGGTGTTCTCCATGGTATTTTTGGTGCGTCGCCCCATAAAAGCTCGAGGTCATAAAAATGACGCATTTCCTGGCAAAAAAGGTGAAGCACCACATCTCCATAATCGATTAGTATCCATTTCGCCTCCGCATATCCCTCTATGCCGCTACGATAAATCCCATACTCTTTCATTTTTAGTTCAACTTCATCTGCAATACCCTGCAACTGACGGCTGTTCAATCCACTGCAAATAACGAAGAAATCGGCAATAAAGGATACCTCTTTTACCTCCAATATTACTATTTCTTCCGCTTTTTTATCGTCTGCAATTCTGGCAAATATAATTGCCTTTTCTTTAGAATCTAACGTTTTTTCTCTCCTTAAAACATAAAGTTTTTTTATTGAGTTTACAAAGCATCTTCGAAACCCGGATTATAGTGTGCTGAGGATTCGACATCCGCAATGTTGCTCCCGCAATAGAAACAAAACTTTGCGTATTTGGGATTTACGGATGCACAATCATCGCACCTGTAATACAAAAGCGTTCCGCATAAAATACAAAAATTTGCGCCTTTTGCATGATGATCAAACTGGCAATGAGAATTAGGGCATATTTTGCACTCTGCTTCCGCGTGGCTATTATTCGCCATAATTTTACCTCCTCTCTTTAAACGACCGCAATTTTGTAAAGGACTGTTGCAGTTAAAAAATACTACTACCTGCCACGGTTAAACAGGTTTATTGTAGCACTTTAGTTTTTTGAAAAATTCCAGCAATGTAGTGCGACGAGGTTCGTCGCACCAAAAAAAACAGTGCGATAAGGAATAGGGTCTACTCAAAACAATGCGACGAACCTCGTCGCACTACAAATCATTATTTCCAGTTTCAAAAGACTAAAGTGTACTATTTGTTTGACTATACCTTACGAGTGCACAAATTACGAAATGTAGAGCGAAGTACCACTTTGCTGATACCAATATATAGAGTAAGCGAAGAGACTCTTCGCTCTACAATTGAAAGCACAATTTGTGCACTCGTAAGGTATATATAAGCATGGCGCTGAATGTTTCAATTCAACGCCATGCTTTAGTTACCGCTAATTAAGGTGTAAAAAAGCGCTGATTTGTTCCGAATATTTAAGAGTGATTCCTGCAAAGACGACTGATACTACTGACATCAGCTTTAATAAAATATTTAACGACGGGCCAGAAGTATCTTTGAACGGATCCCCTACCGTATCTCCCACTACGGCTGCTTTATGCGCATCAGAGCCTTTTCCGCCAAATGCACCGCCTTCGATATATTTTTTTGCGTTATCCCATGCGCCGCCGGCGTTTGCCATGAAAACGGCCAGCAGAAATCCGGTCGTTAAGCTTCCCGCCAGGAGACCCACAATGCCAGGCACCCCCAGTATTAAACCGGTTGCAATTGGGGTCAGAAGCGCAAGTACAGATGGAAGTATCATTTCTCTCTGAGCGCCCTTAGTGCTTATGGAGACGCATGCGGCGTAATCCGGCGGGTTTTTCCCCTCCATAATACCAGGAATTTCGCGGAATTGCCTTCTTACCTCCTCTACCATACTACCCGCGGCACGCCCTACAGCCTTCATTGTCAATGCGCAAAAGACAAAGGAGATTAACCCCCCAATAAATAAACCGACCAACACCTTTGGATTAATTAAGGTAATATTCATAGAGGCCATAAGGTCGGCTAAGGTTGCTTTTGCTATGTCAATGTTTATGCCGGCAACCTGTATGACATGTGTTCCTGCACGCTCCAATCCTATTTTTACCTGCTCTACAAATGACGCAATCAATGCCATTGCGGTTAAAGCGGCCGACCCAATCGCAAACCCTTTCCCTGTGGCAGCCGTTGTGTTTCCTAAGGCATCCAGTGCATCTGTTCTTTCCCTGACGTACGGCTCAAGCCCGCTCATCTCCGCGTTACCGCCTGCATTGTCCGCAATTGGCCCATAGGCATCGGTAGCAAGAGTAATGCCTAGCGTGGAAAGCATGCTTACTGCAGCAATGGCAATGCCATACAGGCCGAGTGAAGTATTTGCGAAACCACCGGCAAAGCCAAAGCTTAATAAAATTGCAACCGAAATTGTTACCACAGGGATAATAGTAGATTTCATGCCCGTTGCAATGCCATCGATGATAACCGTCGCAGGGCCTGTTTTCGCATGCCCCGCTATGCCTTTTGTTGGTGAATAATTTGAGGAGGTATAATATTCTGTACCTTTGCCAATAATTATACCGGCAATTAATCCGGTAAATATGGAACCCCAAACACCGAAGTTTTGGGGCAGCATAAATTTAATAACGATTGCCGATGTTATCAGTATCAGAATCGAACTTATGTTAACTCCTTTCCCCAAGGCTTTCAAAAGTTCTTTTTGCGTCGCCTCTTCTTTTGTCTTCACCGTATATATGCCTATAATGGAGAGAATAATACCTACTCCCGCCAATATCATGGGCACAACCATTCCGGCGATGCCTAAACCTGCGGTTATTGCCAATGCAGCGCATGCCAGCATTGAATTGTAATAGGATTCATACAAATCAGCTCCCATGCCTGCCACGTCGCCAACATTGTCGCCGACGTTATCCGCAATGGTCGCAGGATTTCTCGGGTCATCTTCAGGAATGCCCGCCTCTATTTTTCCTACCAGGTCGGCCCCGACATCTGCGGCTTTGGTGAATATTCCACCGCCAACCCTGGCAAATAGTGCCTGAGAGCTTGCGCCTATGCCAAAACACGGTAACATCATCGCCATATCCAGCAAGGTAAAATTGGTAAATTTGCGAAACACAAAAAACCACAAGGAAATATCCAGAAGCCCCATTCCCACAACTACAAGCCCCATCACCGCGCCGCTTCTAAAAGCAATCTGTAATCCCTGGTTTAACGATTTCCTTGCGCCTTCTGCGGTTCTTGCACTTGCATTTGTTGCTGTTTTCATCCCCAAAAATCCGGCAAATCCCGATAAAAAAGCGCTGGACAGGAACGCGAAAGGCACTACTGTCGATTGGAGTTTTAATCCGTAGGAGATGAAAAGAAGTACGAGAAATGCACCGACAATAAAGATGCCGATTACCTTATATTGTTGTTTTAGATATGCATAAGCGCCTTTCCGTACGTGCATTGCAATGGAAATCATCTTTTCATTGCCCTCCGGAAATTTCATAACGCCTCTGTAAAATTTCATTGCGAAGAAAAGACCGCATATTGCTCCAAACGGGGCAATCCACCAAAGTATAGGTATTGAGCGAGAACTATCTTCTGCTGTGCCTTTAGTTGACATTAGGGGGTGCCCGATGTCAAACGCAGGCATCTCCGTGCTTATCTTTGCGGCTGTTTGAGCCTGGGCATTGTGAGAAAAAATATCTGACTTTACCGCCCCAAAGATAAAAATGGTCAACATCAAAAGTATCATTATGATACTCACACGGTTGACTTTAAATATAAGATTAAAAATACGTAAAAAATTATTCATCGACGTACATTATTCTCCTTTCTGCCAATCATTTCTTTAATTTAAAAATATAACGAAGCAAAGTAATACAACACATTCACTAAAAGATTTATTTCTCCCAGTCTTGCAAGACGGAATTGTCGGCTTTATTTATTGTATCGCACAAAACCATTTTTTTCTCTTCCAGCTTTTTGATAAACGTTTTTACCTCTACCAGCGTATCTTCAGGGTATTTTTCGCCATATTCTTTCCATTCCTTTATTGCAGTTTCAACATAATCAAGGGCACTTCCAAAATTCCCCTCTTCTTCTGCACATAGCGCCGCTTTCCACAAGGTATGGCAAATGGTTCTTTCTATCGCAGCGATATTTCTCAGCTTTGGCGCGTTTACAACAGATTTTCCCATCCAGAAAAGGGCGGCTTCGTAATTGTCTTCCCCATCTTCTTTTTTCAATTGTTCCCTGTTAAATGTTGCATATTTAAAGTACCGTTGATCAAACAAATGCGCATACATAAACCCTAATTCAAAAAAAAGATCACCGCTCCCGGGATTTTTCAACGCCCCTTTCTTTGCGAAATGCAATCCAGCGCTGACCCATTTCCATTTGTTTTGCGGCGAATCCCATTCATGGGCGATATTATATGCCATATTCCATGCCTGAAAGATCCAAACCGCAGGAAAATCAGGCTGTAATTTAGATATGAGATTGTTAATAGTCAACAATTCATAATATTTTTTCTCCTCGTGCCTGGCAAGCGCCCTTACCCACAGAAGGTCAACGACAATGCCACGAAGCCCGCCGGACAAAAGCAAAGGAATTGTTTCGGCAGGAGAATAATTCACTGGCGTTGCTGTTGAATTATTCCGGTAAGAAATTACACCTATATTGACAAAAAAGATGATACATAGCAGTGCATATAAAAATAAGCGCCTTTTTCGCAGCATTCCGTACTTAAAAGAATTCTCTCTTTTTTAATAGTATGCAAGAAATAAGAGTACAAATTAGTACGTATATTACCGTATATTGCACAGAGAATCCAATGGTTTCTAAAGGGATATTTATACCCTTTAAAAGATATGCCAGGCTGTCAAATCTTTTAAAATCAGGCAAAATAAACGAAACCCATTCTAAGGGTTTTTTAGAGAAATACTCCATATATATCATAAAGATATTTGGGTTTTTTATCATCCCATGTAATGCGTGTTCATGTGTGCCGGAATGATGCAATAATAATGAAAAGTCTTTTACGAAATCCAGTAAATGTCCGCATAGGAAGACAGTAAATGCCAATAAAATGCTGACCGGCGCGGAGAGATATGCAGAACCCATTACGGCAACCGCGATTATCAGTAAAAATTTCAAAAAGGTTACGGCTATTGCCTTCGCATAGTTGAATACAAATCCTCTTTGCAGGGAGAAGACCTTCACACTGTTTTGTGTAGCGCCAATATAATCAGTAACAAGAACCGGAAAAGCGGTTATTTTAATATCGTTGTGTGTTTTTATGATTCCCGGGTTTATGCTGACCGTTAATATTTCGTCTGCCTTTGCAGAAAAAACCTCTGTCTTGTTTTCTTCCGGGTGAATGCCTTCGATTCCAATTGCAAGGGGGATCGTATCTGCGATATCCCTGCTGCTATCCAATTTAAGATGAAGTTCCACTTCAAAGGGAAAGGTTTTTTCGGCTTTTTCGTGCAAATTGGGAAAGTTCCATACGGCGACACCTTCTCCCCCACCCATGATCCAGCGAATCCTTTCTTTTTCACGATGCACATTCCCCTGAATATGAAAATGCTGAGCATTGAATTCTTTACGGGCCTTGAACAATCCTTTTTGTTCCGATAGCCGGTGAGAGGAGGCACAAAAAACAAACACAATATTGACAAAACCCAATACGGCCAGGATAAAAGCCGCTAACAATGAAAAACCAAGTGTTTTGCCGGCAACAAATTTAAAAGGAGAAACAGGTTTTGAAAGAACACTAAAAATGGTTTTTTTTTCAATATCGTACGGTAACGAAATTGCGGAGTAGATGATTATTCCGGTTATGCAAAAAACCGTCACTACCTGAAAAAACAATATCAGCATTATTTTTGGCAGTGCGTCGGGTTCATTTGCCGATGAAATTAACGGCGATATTGCCAAAATAATGGCGCCGGAGCCAATTAATATGTGAGGTATTTTTTTTCTAATAGCCTCTCGTAATGTATGAGTGGCAAGAGTTAGTACCATCAGTCCGAATGAGAAAATACTCTAATTGTGCTGCTGTATGATGTTAACAAACAGTTCCTCCAATGTTGAACGATGAGGATGCATAGAAAGTACTTCGCCGTTTTTCTCCGCTATAAATTTTTTTACCAATTCTAAATCGCCGTCAGATAGGTTTTTGACCAGAAACTCCATTACTTCGTTTCGGCAAAGCAATTCCTTCACGTTGCCTGACACTTGCAAAACACCTTTATTAAGAATCGCGATTCTGCTGCAAATACTTTGTACGTCTGCCAACAGATGAGAACAGAGCAATACGGTTTTGCCCTGTTTGTTAAATTCACTTATCAGCTCTTTTATTTCCCGGCGGCCTATTGGGTCAAGCCCGCTGGTAGGCTCGTCCAGTATAATCAAATCCGGGTCATTTATTATCGCCTGTGCAATGCCGATTCTCCTCAGCATCCCTTTTGAGTATTTACTCAAAAGGCGCTTTCGGTAAGGGTTCAACCCTACAAGGTAGATTAATTTATCGATCCTTTCCTTTCTTTCTTTTCGGGAAAGATTGAAAAGTTTTCCATAAAAATCCAGGATCTCTTCCGCATTCAAAAATGTATATAAATAGGATTCTTCTGGTAAAAAACCGATCTTATTTTTGGTTTGTATATGGCCGGAAGGTTTTCCCAATAACCAGGACCTGCCGCTGGTGGGGTGAAGAAATCCAAGGAGTAATTTAACAGTAGTAGTCTTTCCCGATCCGTTGGGACCTAAAAGCCCAAATATTTCTCCCTGTTTGATTTCAAGATTCAGATTTGTCAGGGCGGGAACACTTTTCCGTTTCCAAAAATCTTTGTAAACCTTAGTAAGGCCTTCTATTTTAACGGCAAAACTATCCACGCAGTTTTAATTTTTCCACACAATACCAGGCGTTATACATAATATAAGGGAATTACGGCGGTAATGGCCTGGAAGCGTAGATACTCTAATCAAATTCATTTAATTAGTCAAACAATATTTAAGGCAATAATTTATGAGGGAAAAACACGATTTAACTATTCATTGGATTGGACGCGAAAACAGTCGGCAGTCTACAGTCGGCAATCTGCAATCTGCTGACGGTAGACTGTGTACTGTATACTGCCGATTGCTTTAAAATTTGTCACTTGGAAAATCGCTGCGAAACAGATATAGTATTTTATAATTATTGCAATATATTCTTGTTTTACAATCTTTTGGTCTAAAAATACTCCCGGTAAAATGAAGCATAATCATTTCAATTTATCTATCTCCTTTTCATTTATTTTGTTCGTAGCCACTATTTTATCCCCTTCCCTCAACACGCTTTTTGCAATGGGTGACGCCTCAAAGTTTACCTTTGTACAGATTGAGTATTCCAACGGCAATTGGAACCCACGGCCAAATACCGGCAACCGGCTCATGTGGGAGCTGATGAAGAGAACCAGCGTGGAAGCAAGCATTGGGACCAGATCCGTCATGCCCGGCGATAAAGAGTTATTTGAATATCCCTTTGCCTACATGTCGGGAGACCGTGAATTTCCCCCTTTTAGTGATAGCGAAATTAGTAATCTTAAGTTGTACCTTGAGTTCGGAGGAACCTTGCTCATTGACGACTGCATTGGAAAGGACAATTTCGGTTTCGATAAATCCATACAACGGGAAATTAAGCGGATATTCCCAAACAAATCGTTAGAGCCTCTTTCATTAGAACATACCATCTTTAAATCCTTTTATCTGCTGAACAGGGCATATGGCCGGATTATGGAAAAGACGTTTCTGGAAGGGATAACACTTGGGAATCGTACCGTAATAATTTATTCACACAATGACCTCGGCGGCGCATGGGCGAAAGACCCTCTGGGTACGTGGGAATACGAAGTGATTCCCGGAGGGGAGAGGCAGCGGGAAATGGCCTTTCGCCTCGGGATAAATATCATTATGTATGCCCTGACGGGGGATTACAAACAAGACCAGGTACACCTTCCCTTCATCATGAAAAGAAGGATGTGAAAACTATCAGGAACAATGAGCAGCCGCCATTTCTGAAAAACATGTCTGATTTTTTATGCGGTAATTGCCGGGGTATTTCAAACCGCCGGTAAAAACCGCAACACACACAATCTTTTAAACATGTCCTGTAAAAGTCAAACAACAAGCTTTTTAGCGGAACGCGCGAAAATCCACCCAGCCAGGCATTGGTTTCGTCGCTAGTTTGCCTGTTTTGATACCTCGTAACATTTTGGCAGGGGAAAACATCCGATAAAATGAAAATTTATATACAATTTAAATTTTTTAAAAAAATATTTCATATTCAAAAGATCAGTGATACGGTGCTGTTGTTTTGTGCAATCTTCTTTATTTATGGGATATTTGTCAACAGCAATGATCAAAATTCATACACCTTGCAACAAGCAGGAATAGAGGCTATTGCTGAAAGAGGAACCCTGTATGTTGATGGTAGCCCGACCCCGAAACTCAAAAGGCCTGGAGATGTGTTTAATCATGAAGGACATCTTTACGCAGCCAAACAGCCAGGGCAATTCTTTATAGGCACAATAATCTATTTCATATTGTATATTATTGGCATAACCTATGAAAATAGTTACTTGCTAACATCCTCGCTGGTCACTTGGTTTACTTCGGGCGCAATGACTTCATTAATAGTCGTTATGCTCTTTAAAATAGGTGTTTTCCTAACCAAAAACAAAAAATTTAGCTTCCTGGTCGCAATATTTTATGGGTTAGGCACCATATCATTCCCATACTGCGGGGTTACTCATCATGATATCTATGGTACTTTCTTAATATTTGCTTCATTTTATTTTCTTTTTTTAAGCTTCCACTCCTCCCAGGTAAATAAAACCTTCTGCACGGTAGTCTCCGGTATAACGGCAGGTGTATCTATTTTCACATCAGCCCTTCCTGTATTTATTTTATTAGGATTACTATTATACATTTTAACTTTTAAAAAATGGAAGCACCTGTTTTTGTTTTTAATTGTATTTACTTTTTCGGTTTCCCCCTTATTCCTTTACAATTACTATGCTTTTGGGAGTCCTTTCCTGCCTGCAAATATTGCTGGTAATTTTAACGATACATACCCTGCTTTTTCTCTCAACAACATTCTGGGAAAAATACATTTTTATTTTCTCTCACCAAAGACAAGTATTTATGCCTTTTCACCAATAATTGTCCTGTCGTTTTTCGGTATTTTTTTTATCCGCAAGGAATTTTTCAGAGAGAAACTTTTTTTAATACTACAATTTGTATTTTTAATTTCATATTTAATCAATATGAGCACCGTTGGTCATTGTCAATATGGACCAAGATATTTACTTCCCACCCTGCCGTTCCTGATCTTAGGTTTATGCCCCTACTGGACGGATTTGAACTCAGGTTTGTTAAGAAAGACCTTGAATACAGAATTCTTTAAAAGAGTCGTCATTATATCGGGATGTGTTTCTATAATTATTTGCTCCATAGGAGCCTTGCATGGCACTATGTATTGTTCTCTTAATATTTGGGCTTTTAAATATTATATAGGAAAAACTATTACAGGAAACCTGCCTGAATTCCCTTTAATGGGAATATCAGTTCTCCTTCTGGCAATTACATTAATCATTTGGGCAATTAAGTATAATGAAAATATATGGAAATATTATGCCCCTGATATCGCCTCATTAAAAAAAGAACTATTGCGCATCAACCGTTTATGGCTAACGAGTAATGCTTACCTGTTATTCATCATTTTTCTTGCAATATTTTTAAGACTGATTAATTTACATGAAAATCCTAATGGTTTTTATTCGGACGAAGCATCCATTGGCTATAATGCTTATTCTGTTTTACAAACGGGTAAAGATGAACATGGGACACTGTTGCCACTCTATTTTAAGGCCTTTGGTGAATATAAAAATCCTGTCTATATCTATGCCGTTATCCCATTCATAAAAATATTTGGTTTGAATGTATTTGCTGTCAGATTCACTGCCGCTATGTTTGGAATGCTGACAGTGTTTTTTACCTATCTTTTGGCCAAAGAGATATTTAATAAACGTGTTGGTTTGTGGGCAGCCTTTTTCCTAGCTGTTACCCCCTGGCATATTCAATTTAGCAGGATAGCCTTTGAGGCGATTTCACTTCCCTGTCTTTTTACAATTGGTTACTATTTCTTACTAAAAGGCCTGAAAAATGGTAAATATCTACTTTTCAGTGCGGCAATCTTTGCTTTAACACTTTACACGTATGCTCCTGCCAAGCTTTTCGTGCCGCTTTTTCTATTAGTCTTCCTCATTATAAATTACAGGCGGCTTTTCCAGCATAAAACTGAGCTATTCTTATCTCTCTTAATAGGTTTTTTCTTTTTGCTCCCTCTTTTGAATTTCACCTTCAACGGTCCTGGCCAAACGAGATATAATATTATATCCATTTTTACGAAACATTCATTAAATGCAACTAAGAACGGTATCTTGAATGATAGATATTGGTCTCTGCCTTTCTTTAAAGACCTGGTTGACTATAAATCTTTTCTGATTCCGTATTCATTCCTGAGGAATTATTCACTTCATATGTCCCCAAATTTTTTATTTTTCAGAGGTGATGGAAATTCAAGGCATAACATAGGGGCTATGGGTCAACTTTTTCAATTTGAAGGCATTCTCATTGTTTTAGGTATTATATTTCTTGTATTGTGCATAAGGAAGAAAAAGGGGAATGCAGTTTTGTTATGGTGGTTTTTGCTGTTTCCGGTATCTGCAAGCTTAACTTATGAAAGTATCCCTCATGCAATCAGATCGATTTACGGATTACCTGTTTTTCAAATAATAGCCGCCGTTGGCTTGGTATCTACTATTGCTTACGTAAGAAGCGTTGGTATAAAACACCAGCAGTTTAAAAAATATATCAACTACCCGCTTATAGTGTTAACGGGGTCCTTTATAATTTTTAGTATTTGTAATGTAAGTAATTACTTTTGGAGATACTATAAGATATACTCTGAAACCAAGTTCGGAGCCTGGTCTTATGGCATAAAAGAGGCGATTCAGATAACTGATAAATTGAAAAATACCGATACTGTTAGTTTTATGAATATGGGTAATAAATACATTTACATTTTATTTCATACAAAGTACGACCCGCAAAAATGGCAAAAAAGTAAAATATTTGACAAATATAAGTACAATACTATTAACAGGTTAGTCGGCAGGAAACAGGTCTTAATTGTTAACGCGGGAGAATATGCCTCATTCAGGACTATTCAAACAATATACTTTCCCGACGGAAAGGCTGGTATTGAAATAAAGGAAGTCGGAGAAAGAAAATTTAAGGAGATTCCATTGTCTGATGTCAGGCCGGAATTAATAGGAGGATTAAAGGGCAGCTATTTCAACGGCAAGAATTTTGAGAAATTCGTGCTTTCAAGAACGGACAATAAGATAAATTTTAATTGGAAACGCAATTCACCGTGCCAGGGAATAAATAAGGATAATTTTTCTGTACAGTGGGATGGATTAATCAGAATCGATGAAAGTGGTGATTATACATTTTACACCGTGAGTGATGATGGTGTCAGGTTAAAGATTGATGGAGATATGCTTATTGATAATTGGACCAGCCATACATCAAAAGAGAATAAAGCAAAGAGATATCTTAGAAAAGGGTGGCACAGGATTTTTATAGAATACAACGACACAGGTTATGATGCTAAAATAAGACTATTATGGAGTTCTTCTTCGCTGAATAAATCATTAGTACCATCAACTAATCTTAGCTGGTCTAAAGATGGCTATGAAATTGAAGAACTGGATGGGGAAAAAATTGATGTAATTCCTTTTTCTGAAGTAAAACCAGAGTTTACAGGAGGATTGAAGGGAAGCTATTTCAATGGCAAGAATTTTGAGAAATTCGTGCTTTCAAGAACGGACAGGAAGATAGATTTTAATTGGGGACTGAATTCACCGTGCCAGAGAATAAATGAAGATAATTTTTCTGTGCGATGGGATGGATTAATCAGAATCGATGAAAGTGGTGATTACACATTCTACACAGTGAGCGACGATGGTGTCAGGTTAAAAATTGATGGATATATTGTCATTGATAATTGGACTAAACATAGTGCAACAGAGGACAAATCTGAGATTAGTATGAAAAAAGGATGGCACAAGATATCTATAGAATATAACGATGTAGGCAAATCTGCGAGGATAAAATTATTATGGAGTTCTTCTTCAATAAATAAATCTTTAGTTCCATCAACACATCTCAGTTTTCTTTAAGGAGAGAGATAATGCAATTGACCTGTCTAAGGATCAGGGGTTCTGAAATTATGGATACGAAAATTTTTTGGGGAATTGGCAAAAATCCCCTATTTCAAGGAATAAACCTCTCTCCCAAAATCCATGGCGCTGTCAAAGTTTTCCATAAGCACATAATATACAAAGATATGTAAAAAAACGTGGACATTCCCCCTAAAATATTTTATATTATAGGGCATGAACCAGCATACAACACCAATCGATAACACACACAACGAACTACTTCATTCAATTACCGTTCGTCCTGTTTCACAAAACGACCAGGCAAATTGG